>JAYULG010000439.1:0-1943 GCA_043763755.1 Akkermansiaceae bacterium
ACCCTCAAGCGCTATGCGGAAAAGCGCAGCATCCTTGATGACGTGCTAGGTGAGGCCAAGATACTCGGCAGAAAACTTGGCAGCGCGGATCAGACGAAACTCCGCGAATACTTTGATTCCGTACGGGAAACCGAACTACGCGTCCAACGCCAAGTCGAATGGATCGATGTGCCGAAGCCGAACATTGATGCCGCTGGACTCCAGCTTGGAAGCAAGCCTGGCGATGCGCATGATCGCCCCATGTGGCTGGATGTGATGATGGAAATTAGTTACCTCGCCTTCCTCACAGACACCACTCGCGTCATCACCTTCCAGTGGGCGCGGGAAGCAGGTGGCACTGCACCGGGTGGCGAGAATCACCACGAACTTTCCCACCACGGCGGCGATCCCGGCATGTTGCAAAAACTCGCAGCGGTGGACCGTGCCTACCTCGGAAGGCTCGATCGTTTCCTCACATTCCTCAAATCCACCGATGAGGGCGGACGCCCGATGCTCGATCACACCATGGTCGTTTATGGTAGCGGCATGAATAGTGGTAAAATGGGCGATCATTCACCAAAAGATCTGCCACTGCTCGTCGCGGGCGGTTCCGCATGGGGTATGAAACACAACCAACACATCGCCCACGATCCCGAGAAAAATCCGCCACTCGCAAACGTGCTCCTTACCGTGGCCCAGAGAATGGGTGTGGAGACGGAGCAATTTCAAGACGCCACCGGAACGCTGACGGGTCTAGTCTGAGAAGGAGCCGCGCAAAAGAATCAAACCTCCCAAAAAAACCAGCCGCCTCATACAAGGCGGCTGGCGTGCATCTTTATCAATTTACTCTTTAGAAACTCTGAAAAACACGCGCGGCTGGCCTGAAAATGCGGGCAGTGCTGCAATATTGACTATTGAAGATGTCGATACTGCTTGGCCGCTGATTCCACTTGCTACCACAGTCCAGTTTACCAAGTTAATGGAAGCTTCGATTCTATAGTTACTACCAGCCTGCGATGGATACGTCAGGCTAGCGGAGGTGACTGGTCTTCCTGTAGTCGTGAATGCCGAGACGGTGAAATTGGCGCTCGGGATCGTCACGAGTGCAAGTCCCTCCGGCGCGGCTCCCACGAGGAAGAACCCATCAGGAGGTGTGGTGCCGTGGAGGAAGCTGCCGCCACCAATTCCAAGTTCGTAGAAAAATCCGCCACTCAGTTCGAAGTGCACGAATTCTAGATCATAGTCGCCTGCGGCCAGATTGATCACACCGCGAGTGCTAGCTCCACCAGTCCCACCTTGGAAGAAGAGCTCATTGCGGTTTGACATCGTGAACCTTCCATCGACGCTGTTGTCAGCTTGACTCGCGACGAGGAATGCGGGGTTCGGATTTCCGTTCACCCCCTTGATGCGGAAGAAAAAGCCATCGTCGCCATTGCAAAGGATCGTGTAGATGCCAGCAGTGGCCACGCGCACGCGGCCTTTGTGGACGGTTACGACGTTGTCATCGTCCGTTCCACCCACATTTCCAGGAAATGGTAAATCACCGGGTAGCACTCCGGTTCCTCCGTTGTCAGGATCGTAATGATTGATGGATGTTTCAACGCTGTCAAAGGTGTCAATCCCATTGGGAGTGCGGGTGGTGGTTGCTAGGAAATCCATGGCATCATTCAGATTGCCCATCGGGGTGACATTGAGGTAAGAGCGGACACCGAAACCCGAATTACTGCCTGCTGGCCCGGGAAGGGTTGCTTGGTAAGGTTGGCGGAACGGCTGTGCAGTCACGAGTGGGCTATTCGGATTTCCCACCAATGACCATGTCGTTGTTTCTCGCTCGAATGTGAATGTACCGAGTGCCCACGCGACTTCATAGTGGCCAGGGCCGCCACCATTCCAGCCGAGATAGGTGATGTTGTAATTGCCAGGCGCGTCAAATTGATACACTCCACGGATTCCCGCATCGCTGG
>JAYULG010000440.1:0-6786 GCA_043763755.1 Akkermansiaceae bacterium
CGAATTTCATTTCTGCTTTTTATTTAAAAAAGGTTGATATTTTTACTAATTCAGTAAGTCTGACGGCGGTAAGTCCCTACCGAAAATGCTGAAGTCCCATCATCCCTTTCGATTCACATGCCTGCTTGGCGTCCTCTTCCCGCTGTGTGTGAGTTCACAATCGTGGGCCACTCCGCCCGCAGATGGGATGAACCCGATTAGTAGGATCGCTAGGATTATCGATTCTCAGCTTGTTGAGACAGAAGATAGAGTTGGATGGCTTGAGCAGCGGCTCACAATTTACGCGGATCCGAGCGAACACTCGATGAAGTATGCGCTCGGCTACCGCGGTTTCCGAAGTCAAGAGGGCGGGGCAGATCCATCTATCACGCTCGATCTCGGACGCTCATATCCGATTGATCAAATTTACCTCGTCCCTCTCAAGCGTGAGTTCTTACAAGACACTGAGATTTTTCCGAAGCGCTTCACTCTCGAGGCCTCCGATTTTCAAGATTTCTCCCAGCGGACCATTCTCTACACCTCGGGGAGAACTCAATTTGCACCACCAAACGGCCGGCCTGCTGCGTTTGCCGCGAATAGCATCGCCCGATACATTCGTCTCACAGTCCAAGAAGGGCACTCTCGCAGCGTGCAAGATCTTTTTGGCCTCGCTGAAATGGCCGTCGTCTCTGATTCTGAAACTGTTTCTTTCGGTGCCAAAGTCGCCGTCACCAGTAATCTCACGTCAGACAGCACTTGGACACCTGAAGCCCTTGTGGATGGTAGAACCCCTCTCGGCCTGTGGCAAAACTCATTGCCCGCCCGCGGTGAATCGAGCGCTACGGTGGAGGTGCTCAATCCCGATGATACGGTAGAGTGGGTGCTGAATCTGAAGCAAGCGGCCGCCCTAGATTACATGGTCCTTTTCCCGTTCAATTTGATTAATTCCTCAGACTCCGCAATTTTTCCTGAGTCTCTGGAGGTGACTGTCCCTGCCCTCTCCGATAAGGACCTACCATTTACCTACACATGGACAAATCCATTGCCGGGAGCCAGCAACGTGAATGCAATTGTGGTCCCACTAAAGGGTCTAAGTGCTAAAGAAATCCATGTGCGTGGCCTTAAACCCTACTCTTTCGCAAATCGCAATCTCCATGCACTCTCAGAAATCCAAGTCTGGTCTGGTGGGAAAAACCTCGCAGAACATTTACCCGTTTCCCAAACGACCAAGATCGAGACCACCCAGATCCAGTCACTCACCGATGGTCAAACTTCTGACAAACAAATCATACGTTTTGCCACTTGGCTGGAACAAATCAGTGAGCGCAGCCGCTTAGAACAAGAATTGGCCAGCCTCAAGCCCCTTCATAACACGTTGATTTCTGAGAGTGAGCTGAACGTCGCATGGGGCTCAGCAGTCGCACTAGGACTTACTTTTCTTATTCCCGTTTACGTTGTGGAAAGGCGCCGCCTGAACTCGCGTGAACAACTTGATAAACTCCGCAAGCGCATCGCTTCTGATCTTCATGATGATATCGGGAGCAATTTGGGCAGCATTTCTATCATCGCTCGCAGCGCTCGCAAGGACCTTGTCCGCCTGCATGGTCCAGAAGAAATTGCGGATGATCTAGGCGAACTTGAAACCATTGCTCGCGAAAGTTCACTCGCTATGCGGGACATCGTTTGGTTGCTCGAAAGAAGCCAAGATTCCATCGGTGATCTGGTTCAGCGGATGCGTGAAACTGCCGGCCGTCTTCTACGAGAAATCAATTTCAGCCTTGAATGCGAGTCTAACAAGACAGCCGCAAAGCTCTCTCTCGATGCCAAACGCCACCTCTTTCTTTTCTACAAAGAAGCCATTCATAACGTCCTGAAACACTCGAAGGCCCACAAAGTTTCCATCCGCTTGTGGGATGTGGATGATAAGTTTGCGATGGAGATTCTTGATGACGGCATTGGCCTTCCTCTCGATGACAAAAATCATCCTCTCAGGGTTCGTAAACTCGAGGAGCGCGCGCGCATCCTCGAAGGCTCACTGCAAATCGCCTCATCCAAAGAAAGCGGCACCCGTATTCTCCTGCTCGTCAAACGCTCACACCTCAACGCCTACCCTATTCTATCATGATCGCAGAAGCCATCAAACCTACCAACGTCTGGATTCTCGAAGACCATGAAGTTTTCGCCAAGCAAATCCGCAGACTCATCAGTGGCGAGGAAGATCTCGTATGCGAACACCATTTTAGCAATGCTGCGGATTTTTTCGATAAGCTCAAGTATTCCAATGATCGCCCTGATGTGTTGCTTCTCGATCTTGGACTTCCACGCCGCGATGGACTCGAAGTCCTCTGTGACGTGCGGGCCCATCTGCCCAACGTAAAAGTCTTAATCCTCACGTCATCTGATGATCGCGATAAGGTCTATCGCGCCATCTGCAACGGTGCTTCTGGATATCTTCTCAAAACTTCTGGACCCGATGAAATTCTCAATGGCATCCGCGATGTGATCAATGGCGCATCTCCCCTCAGTGGGCCGATCGCCAACATGATTCTGCAAGGCTTCGCTCGCTACGGACCTGTCACCCAGCTTGAAAGTCTCACCACCCGCGAGGAAGAAGTCCTCCGCCACCTCGTGCGCGGCTTGATCAAAAAGGAAATCGCGGACGAGTTATCGATTTCCCAGCACACAGTGGACATGCATCTTCGCGCTGTTTATCGCAAGCTTGAAGTCCGCTCTCAAACCGAAGCCGTATCAAAAGCTTTACGCCAAGGCCTCGTGTAACATTTTCCGTGGTTACAGTTCGATGGAGTATTCGATGGTTAAGATAAAAACCCCGGCTCGTATGACGAGCCGGGGTTTTTTTTACTTAAAATTGTGGCGTAGTGGCTGATCAAGCTGGCTCTTCCTTAGTATCACCCGCATCCACTGAAATGGTGAGCGTGGTAGATACTTGCGGATGGAGTTTGATGATCACTTCAGACTTGCCTGATTTTTTGATTGGCTTCTCAAGTTCGATAGAGTGGCGATCAATTACAATGCCCGCAGCTTCCAATTCTTTGTGAATGTCCATGCTGGTGACAGAACCGAACGCCTTGCCGCCTTGGCCAGTGGAAAGGGTGAATTTTGGCTTAAGCTTGGCGATCTTGTTGGCGATTTCTTGGAGCGCTACCACTTCCTCAGCCTCGCGAGATGCGCGGCGAGTCTTTAGCGCTTCGACATGCCGCAAGTTTGATTTACTCGCTTCATATGCCTTGCCTTGAGGAATCAAAAAATTCCGCGCATATCCAGCGCGGACCTTGACGACATCTGCTTCGGCACCAAGGCCTTCGATTTTTTCTTTGAGAATAACTTGTGCGTTGGCCATAGGAATCAGTGGTAAAACTACGTTTAGGGGAGGGCGATTTAGGCTTCGCTGTAGATCGAGTCAAGAAGAATGCAGGCAAATTCTGCGCGATCACCACAAAATCATGAACCGCTTACAATTCTTAGCCATCTAAGCGTTGAAAGCACCTCCGTTGAGCAATATGGATTGAAACATGAAAGTCGTGCAGCATCTAAAAGACCGCCTTGAAATGCTCACCCCTCCGCTGCCTTGGGATAAGCCCCACCAGCGCCATGCAAATGGCCCCCGCGTGATACTTCTCCACGGCCTGTGGCGAGGTTGGCGGGCGATGGAGCCACTCGCCCGTGAACTTCAGCGTGCCGGATTCTCCACCCTCAATATCCCCTACCCATCGGCGAGGATGCCTGTAGATATACTCGCCACTTACATCCGCTCTGAAATTGAAAAACTCAATGATGATCGTCCACTTCATTTCATCACACACTCACTCGGCGCGATTCTACTTCGCATGCTCTATGCACACGGAGTTTCTTGGGACACCGGGCGAGTCGTCATGCTCGCCCCGCCAAACGCGGGTAGCGAAATCGTCGATTGGGTGAACAAACATCCTCCGCTGCACCGCATCCTCGGCCCTGCTGGTAGTGCCTTGCATCGCGCGGGGCTTCCATACCAATTGCCGGGATTCCCCGCCCCTATCGAAGCTGCCATCATCATGGGAAACCGCAGCTCCATTCCCTTTTTCCGCAAGCTCCTCAGCACCGAAAACGATGGCATCGTCTCCACAAAAAGCGGCCACCTTCAAGGTGTTCAGCATTTCAAAGTGATCCCGGCTGACCATACTTTCATCCAGCTCCATCCGGACACACTTCGTCTCACGATCCCATTTCTCAAGTCGGCCGCATGGCCCAGCGATTGATTCAAAATGGTCGGGCTGGCGGGATTCGAACCCACGACCCCCTGCCCCCCAGGCAGGTGCGCTACCAGACTGCGCTACAGCCCGCTCTGCGAACGGACCACCAAGCCAGCAGGGGAAATGCAGATTGGCAAGCACCGAAAACCATGAGATGCCATGCCCATGATTCGCACTCAAATCGCCGTCGTCGGTGCCAGCGGCTACACTGGGATGGAATTGCTCCGTCTCCTACTCGCCCATCCCGGCGTGGAAATCATGGCCGTCACCTCGCGCCAAGAAGCTGGAAATTCACTCGCAACCGTCTTCCCGCGATTTCAAAAATCGGCCATTGCAGATCTGCCATTCATTGCGCCAGATCCGGACGCGATTGCCGCCACGGGTGCGAAGCTGGCTTTCCTCGCGCTGCCCCATGGCATCGCTGCGGAAATCGCAAGGGCATTGCTGGAGCGCGGCCTGCGGGTGATCGATCTAAGCGCGGATTTCCGGCTCAAAGACGCAGCCGTTTATCATGAGTTTTACGGCCATCCCCACCCCGCTCCAGATTTGTTAGCCGAGGCGGTATATGGCCTGCCAGAAATCCGCGCTGGGGAGATTCAGGCGGCCCGCCTTGTGGCATCGCCCGGTTGTTACCCGACGAGTATTTTACTGCCTTTGCTGCCGTTATTGCGGGGAAATCTCATCGATCCCGGGACCATCGTCGCCAATTCCATGAGCGGTGTCAGCGGTGCAGGCAGAAAACCAGACCTCAGCCTACTCTTCTGCGAGTGCAATGAAAGCGCCCGCGCCTACGGCATCCCAAAACACCGCCACCTCTCTGAAATCGAGCAGGAACTCAGCCTCGCCGCCGGTAAAAAAGTGATCATTTCATTTCTCCCCCACCTCATCCCCGTCAATGCCGGAATCGTCACCACCACCACAGCCACGCTCCTTCCGGGTGTAGCCGCAGATGCCATCGGTGCTGCCTTGTATGATGCCTACGCGCTCGCGCCATTCGTCCGCCTCCTCAGCCAAGGCGGCAGTGCCGATACGAAAAATGTCACCTGCACCAACTTCATCGATATCGCATGGCAATACGATCCCCGCACCTCGCGGGTCATCCTCATGAGCGCAGAGGACAACCTCGGAAAAGGTGCCGCTGGCCAAGCCATCCAATCCTTCAATCTCATGTGCGGCTACCCTCCCACTGCTGGGTTGCAAAATTTTTAGGATCAGCTCAGCCTCCCACGGCTCCGTATTTACCCATCCATGGACTTTCCATTCACTCGTATTGCAGGCGGCGTTGGTGCTGCTAAGGGATTTCTTACCAGCGCCGTGAGTTGTGGGATTAAAGACCCCTCCAGCCGCCGGCTCGATCTCGCACTCATTTTTTCTGAAAAACCCTGCACTTCTGCCGGCACCTTCACCACCAATCGGGTAAAAGCCGCACCCGTCAGAGTCACCCAAGCAAACCTCCGCAAGGGCGATCTACGTGCCATCATTGCAAACTCGGGCAACGCCAATGCCTGCACCGGCGTGCTCGGCATCCGCGATGCAAAAGCCATGTGCCATGCCGTGGCCACGCCGCTCCACCTCAAGCCTACCGAAATCGGCGTGGCCTCCACCGGAGTCATCGGGCTGCCCATGCCCATGCTGCGGCTGGAGCCACATTACCCAGCGCTCGTCGCCGGGCTCGGCCCCAAGCAAGGGGCTGATGTGGCCGCAGCCATCCTCACGAGCGACACCCGCGCCAAGGAAATTTCAATCGCCTTTGATCTGGGCGACCACCGCGTCCGCATCGGCGGCTGCGTGAAAGGTGCTGGCATGATTTCTCCCAGCATGGCCACCATGCTCTGCTTCATCACCACCGATGTCACTGTGCCCAGCGCATCCCTGCGCAAAGCCGTGCTTGAGTGCGTGGAGGAAAGCTTCAATCGCATCACCATCGATGGTGATATGTCCACCAACGACACCGTCATCGTTCTGGCAAACGGCGCCTCGGGCATCCCCGCGCTGCGGCGCAATGGCACGCTATGCAAACAATTCCGCCAAGCGCTCTCGTGGGTGATGCTCGAGCTCGCCAAGGCCGTCGTCCGTGATGGCGAGCGCGTCACCAAATTTGTCACTGTAAAAGTCCAAGGCGCCCGCACCTATCTGGATGCCAAAAAAGTCGCAGAAGCCATTTGTAAATCTGCCCTCGTGAAATCCTCCTGGAATGGTGGCGATCCGAACTGGGGCCGCATCATCCACGCCGTAGGCTATTCCCGCGCCCGCATCCGCGAAGAACTCGTCGATATCTACATCGGTGGCAAACCCGCCTGCATCGGCGGGCTGCAAGCAGACACACCGCTCGATACGCTGCGCCAAATCGTCGCCGCGCCCGAGTTTGAAATCCTCATCGATCTCAACCAAGGCAGTGCAAGCTATACCATGTATTCCAGCGATCTATCTCCCGAGTATGTCGATTTCAACCGCTCCGAGTATGCCTACTGGAAGCAAGCCCGTAAGGACTCAAACAACATAAATTAATTCGCAGGAACCATTCTTACCAAGCGATCTTGGCCATTGGTAAGTATAT
>JAYULG010000441.1:0-6777 GCA_043763755.1 Akkermansiaceae bacterium
AACTCAGACGGGGACGATGTGATTGTATGGACGGATGAGACTCGCACCACCGAGCGCACCCGCTTCCATTCGCTGCGCCAACAACTCAAGAAAGACTCAGGGAAACCAAATGCTGCGTTGGCGGATTGGGTGGCACCTGGCAAGCAGATCGATTACATCGGCGGATTCGTCGTCGGTATCCATGGTGCGCACGAATTTGCAGAAGAGTTAGATAAAGAAATTGATCCGTTTGGCGCAATCATGGTCAAGGCCATCGCGGATCGTTTTGCCGAGGCCTTTGCAGAATTTCTCCATCACAAAGCGCGGGTGGAGTGGGGCTATGAAAAGGAAGATGAACTCACGCATGACCAGCTCATCCATGAGAATTACCGCGGCATCCGCCCTGCACCGGGATACCCAGCACAGCCAGACCACACAGAAAAGCCCATACTCTTTGATCTATTAGCTGCTTCCGGTGACACTGGAGTGACACTCACGGAAAGCTGCGCAATGCATCCCGGCGCGGCAGTATGCGGCCTTTATTTCTCACACCCTGAGAGCCATTACTTTGCCATCTCAGAGTTGCAGAAAGACCAGATTGAAGACTATGCCCACCGCAAGGGCATGAGCTTAGAGGAAGCTGAAAAATGGCTTGGTCCGTGGTTGGGTTATGCTTAACTCCGAACCGTATGAAATTTGCAATCATCGCACTATTCTCCGCCCTGACATGCATTCCTCTGATTGCCGCGAGCGAGGGCTGGACTGCAGATTTCACCGCAGCGAAAACAGAGGCTGCGGCTGCAAAACAAGATCTACTTCTCGACTTCACCGGATCTGACTGGTGTGGAGCCTGCATCGCGCTGCACAAGGAAGTTTTCAGCACACAAGCATTCAAGGACGGGGTGAAAGACAAGTTCATCCTCGTGGAGCTAGACTACCCTAATGATAAGTCTAAACTCAGCGAGGAAGCTCAAAACCAAAACCAAGACCTCGCAAAAAAGTATAGTGTAGAAGCCTTCCCCACTATTTTCCTGTGTGATGCGAGCGGTAAACCGTATGCCGTCACAGGATACCAAGAGGGCGGTCCTGTATCCTATGTAAAACATCTGGACGCACTGCGGGCGAAAAAGATCCTCGCGGATGAAACACTCAAATCCGCGAGCAACAGCGAGGGGGTGGCGAAGGCAAAACTTCTCGCGGGCATGCTGCGAGATATGGACCTTTCCAAAAGCGTAGTGGATACTTTCTACAGTGATGTGGTTGCGCAGATCAAAGCTTCAGATCCAAATGACGAATCAGGTTTTCTGAAAGTCTCGCTGCTCAAGGACAAGCTTGCCAAGTTTCAGAAAGAACTTTCATTTTTCGCCCAGGGAGATGATTTCCCCGGTGCGCTCAAGCTCGTGGATGAGACGATCAAGGACGGTGGTTTTGATAAGCCAGAAGTGCAACAAATGATGGCGACCCGGGGTGTGATTCTTGCGCAGTTAAAAAAGTTTGATGAAGCCATGCAAGCCGTGGACGAAGCGAAGGCATTCGCTCCCGATAGCGAACTCGCAGCCGGGCTAGATGAATTCAGGAAGAAGCTGCAATCTGCCAAGGAAGCGAACGCAGCCTCCGAACCGAAGGCCGAGTAAACATAGTTCGCACGGAATTATACCATGCGTCTCGTTGTATTTTTCATCCTACTTGCCGCCCTATTGTTGGCTTCATGGATGCTTTGGGGTGCCGGGATGGAGGAAAGCTTCTCGGTAGCGGGCAGCATCACCCGTCTGCGCGAGGCTGGGCCATGGGGCTACGCGGTGGGAGTTATACTTCTGTTAGGCGATGTGGTGATTCCTATTCCCAGCACGCTTGTCATTTCGGCAATGGGCTATCTCTACGGGGTATGGATCGGCGGCTTTCTTGCCAGCGGCGGTTTAATGCTTGCAGGGATGGCTGGCTACGGGATTGGCCGTTTGTGTGGAGAGCAAAAAGCGAGGCGCTGGCTGGGTGATGCTGATTTTGTGCGCGGCCAAGCACTTTTTTCCAAAGGCGGCGGCTGGGTAGTGGCTCTCTCACGAGCTTTACCCATTTTACCTGAGGTGATTTCCTGCACCGCTGGCTTGGTGCGGATGCCCTTCAAATCTTTTTTAGCGGCACTGACATGTGGCAGTGTCCCGATGGGTTTTTTGTTTGCGGCGATAGGTCACGCGGGCCAAGAAGCACCCACTTGGGCAGTGGTATTCAGTTTGGTCATCCCAGCGATCTTGTGGGCCGCTGCATCCCGCATGAAATGAGGCGCACGGCCATTGGCTCTTGAACGAATGGTGCTGCCGTCCAATGCTCCGCGCATGCGCATCGAAGTTCTCAACACAGGCACGGAGTTATTACTTGGCAATACTCTTAACACGCACGGGGCATGGTTTGGCAGAGAGTTATTCATGCTTGGTTTGCGCATCACTCGGCAGACGACGGTGCCGGACGGAGATGCGATCCGCGAGGCACTCGAAGATGCCGTCACCCGCTCTGATGCAGTGATCGTGACGGGTGGCCTAGGGCCGACCAGTGATGATCTCACCCGGGAGATCACCGCAGAGGTTTTAGGCGTGGATTTAATCACAGATGAAGCTGCCTTACGCTCTATGACTGAATTTTTTGCATTGCGAAATAAGCCAATGGTAGAGGCAAATCTCAAACAAGCATTGACCTTAGTGGGAGGTGACGTTTTACCCAATCCAAACGGCACGGCTCCGGGAATCTACGCTCCTCCCCGTTTGAATGGACGCTCAAATTGTGCAGTGTTTCTCTTACCGGGTCCACCTAGGGAGTTATATCCGATGTTCCATCAAGAAGTAGCACCGCGCTTACGGGCATTAGCTGGGCTTGAAACAGTTAACTCCGCAATTGAGCTAAAATTTACAGGTATAGGTGAGAGCGACTTCCATGAGGGAATCGATGCGCGGCTCGCGGCAGTTCCTGGATTGGAGTACGGGTACTGCGCCCACATCGGTGAGCTAGACCTGCGCTTGATAGGAAGTCCTAAAGCTTTAACCAATGGCAAAGCGATCGCCTTGGAGGAATTTCAGGGCTTTTTGATTAGTGATGATGGTTCCTCAATGGAGAAAACCGTGGTCCAGCTTTTAAGAGAAAATGGTATGACTTTTGCAATTGCTGAGAGTTGCACTGGAGGTTTGATATCTCACCGCATCACCAACGTGCCCGGTGCGAGTGAAGTCCTGACGCATGGTTTCGTGACATACGCGAATGAGGCAAAAATTGACATGCTGGGAGTCACTAGTGAGGCGATCGATAAGTATGGAGCAGTGAGTGAGGAGGTAGCCCGTGAAATGGCTGAGGGTGCACTGCGTAAAAGCGGAGCGGGCATCAGCGTGTCGGTGACTGGCATTGCTGGACCCGGCGGCGGCACCGAGGATAAGCCTGTGGGGACCGCATGGATCGCAGTCGCAATGCGTGGCGGAAGCACCGAATCATACAAAGTTTACCACCCACGGAACCGCAAGGACTTCAAACAGGCAGTAAGCCAGAGTGCATTAGAAGCGGTGAGACGACGTTTACGGGATATATAACTTGAAGAAAAACATAGTGAGTAACTCAATTCATCCGCCAGAGCGTGAAATTGAGAAATGCTGCAAAGCAGAGCCAAACAAAGTAACGGAGCAATAGCATCGCAGCGACTTTGCTAAGCCTTAGTATGGCTTATGGCGGAAAAAGATAGCCTGTGTATGGAGTGGTATGGGCCTCGTCCTTGGTAAGTGTCTTCGTCACCCCGCTGCGTGTTTCCTCAATGATCGTCGCAAAGGGATCTCCGTTGTAGCAAACTTCCCCGAAAAACGTCCACATGCTTGAAGAGTGATTGATAAACATTGGTGCGAGTTTTCCGGCAGTCGTTGTATAGCTTGTCCCACCAAGGATCTCCGTGCGCCCACCGCCTAGGGTATGGATCAGAGTGCCACCGCGTTCGGTTTTATAGCCAAGCACCCATAGATCGCCACTATCATTGGTGAGGTGGGTTCCCTCATTCTCAATATTCAGTTGGCGCGCCCACACGCGCTGTTTGCGGAAGCGAAAATTATTCCCCACCATATCTTCAATAAAGAGCTCGCTGCCATCACTGCGCGGAGTGCCTTGGAGAGTATGAGTCTCCATACTGCGCAGGACGACAGTGCGCTTCGTATCAATTTCAATGCCACCACCGAGATGCGCAAAGTGCTCCAGCCAGACCACGGGCTCGGCTCCATCTTCGATCCGGAAATTGATAAGGTCGCGCTTGCCATAGTTGATGTGTCCGCCAAGGCCGAGGATGCGGCGCACTTTCCCGCGAACGATGAGAGTGGCACTTGTAAGATAATGGCCTGGCAGAAATACGGTGGAAGCTCCGGAATCCATAGCACGTTGGATGGCTTCTGTGCTGTCCTTTACACCTTCTGGATCTGCGCCAAAGGCATCTGCCACTGCCCATTTTTCTATGGTTTCCTCAACGGGCAGCGGAGTTTCTTTAATCGGCAAGCGAAGTGATGTAACGGGCGATGGAAAGGCCATTGCAGCCCGGTGCGACGAATATTCCGCAATGTTTGGTCCGAGTGTGCCGGGCTTATCCTCACCTGTGATGCGATAGGCTGCTGCGAAATCTGGTGTCTGGAGATCGGCAAGTGCCCGCATGTAGCCAGCGGTTTTTACATCACGTAAAACAATCCGTCCGCCGTTATGATTTACGATGGCGGGATGGCTGCTTGCACCAGCGCCAGTGGAGGTAAGCAGCGCATCCGTGAGAAGGAGCTTGCCGTAAGTGCCCAACGCGGGCACAGCATTTTCGCTCACTAAATTACGGATGCTGATTTGTTGCCCTTCGTTTTGAAATCCAATCTGCCGCTGATGGCGGAGGGTGATGTTTTCAAACGTCTGACTATTTACTGCAAGCGCCGTAGTAATGCCGCGAGCGAAACCTATTACTTCGCAGCGACTCACGAGCAGCGGGCCATTCATATCCCGGTGCGCTAGATCGAGACCGATTAAGCCACTTCCTTCAGCCGCCATGAAACGGCATTCGCGCACGGCACCTGTGTTGTTTGAATAAAACTGGAGTGCCACTGCGCCCGCGTTGTTTGCGCCGACATCGAACGTTAACTCTTCGACATAATTGTGAAACCAATCTGCACTACCAAATCCGCCGCACCACATGAGGGCTGCGGGCTTCGCCGGATCAGTGAAGGTGCCATCCTTGAGCCGCAATACCGCCTTCTCCCGAGCTTCACCGCGGAGCATCGTGAAACCCCAGTTATCGCGCCCGGCATGTTTTTTAGGCCACTTGAGTGTGCGTGATACGAGATATGTGCCACTTGGAAAGTATAACACGCAGTGCCTGCCTACATTTTCATTAAGTGCGGATTGAAGAGCAGCGGTATCATCCGTTACACCATCGCCTATTGCTAGATAAGGCGGCTTCGTCACGTCCACAACGGAGGCATGCGGTGGATAGGGCGCCGCTGCGATTGCATTTGTGCCGTGGAGACACATGAAGAAAAGCAGTGCTGAGAGTCCACTATTCATGGCTTGGTAAGAGTCGTTTTCCAGCCGTCCACCGTCATTTCGCCATTGACGCCGCATTGAAATTTCAGCGGCGCTTCGAGGCCTTGTAGCTTACCCGTGGCGGTGTTTTTGTAACGCGTGGAATCGGTCATATTTACAAGTTGATTATTTTTGACGACTGCATTGCCACTCGCATCATTGCGGAACATCGGGCGGGCAGTACCTATACATTCGATGATATTATTGGTGAAACTGAATGTTTTGAAATCGCTTTGGTCATGGAAGCCAAACAAGCCCTCTGTGCGCGGTGTGGCAGTAGTGCGGGCGATGATGTGGTTATTTCTTACCTCTAGTTGCGCATAGGGTTCATTCAGCCAGATCACGCCTCTCCCGGGATTGCTTACGAGGTTATTATGAAATATTGCCGGACCGGGAGTGGGTGCCTCACCGAATGCGCTGATAAGGTTTCCACCATCATTTGCGGCATCAAAATCAAATAAGTTATGGCTAATTTCCACACCATTGCGCACGAACTCGATGGAGTAGCTATCACGAAAGTAGTTATGATGAAGGTGAAATGTGCGACCACTCTTCGGCACCGGACCACCCGCGTGCTTTGGGATAGAAACTGCTGAAAGCAGGATATTGTGGTCTATTTCCACATCCTCATCTCCCTCGAATGGGAGCTCGATGGAGAAGCCCGCTTCAATAGTATTGTGATGGATGCGGACGCGCCGTGCTTCCCGCCCTTTGATGCCGTAGTAGTGCTCGTTTGGACTTGTTTTGGTGTCGAGGAAGCGATTGTTATAGATTTCTGTATCACCCATCCAGATCGCAAAAATACCACCACCGGTGTTGCCACCTTTGAGGCCGGGCTTGCCATCTTCCCAGCGCTGCCCAGCATCGACGAGGGTGCAATCATGAATTTTCACTTGCTCCATCGCGTAAGTGCGGATGCCGCAATACATAAAATCTTGAATGCGTAAGTGATAGAAATGCAGACCTTTATTTGCGAAGCCAAAAATCGCGCCATGCATCTGCGGGCCCGCGAGCGTGAGGTGGGAAATGGTGATGTTTTTTGCGTCATTCGCACAACAGATTAAATATCCCGTGCGGTCAAATTTCGGATGATCCGTCTCAGCATCTGGAAGTGTGGCAGGATTTGCTAGCCAGCCTTCTGCATGAGTGATGATGGTCTCGCCGATGCCAGCGCCCTTGAGCGTGGTGCCAGATTTTAAATCAAGCGGCGCAGAGAGTTTGTAGGTGCCCGCT
>JAYULG010000442.1:0-6775 GCA_043763755.1 Akkermansiaceae bacterium
GAGACGTGGATCATGCCATCGATGCCTTCTTCCAGCTCCACAAATGCACCGTAAGCTGTGAGGTTCCGGACTGGCCCCTTGATGGTGGCGCCGACTGGGTAGCGAAGTTCGATTTCATCCCATGGATTCGAATCGAGCTGACGCACGCCGAGCGAAATTTTCTGTTCCTCGATGCTGATGCCGAGGACCACAGCTTTAATCTCTTGGCCAATTTCGAGAACGTCAGACGGGCGAGTGATGCGTTTGACCCAACTGAGTTCGGAAACGTGGACCAAACCTTCGACTCCACGCTCGATCTCGATGAACGCGCCGTAGGGCAGGAGCTTGGTGACGCGGCCTTTGACATTGTGACCAATCGGGTATTTCCGCTCAATGTCTTCCCATGGATTTTCAGACATTTGCTTGAGGCCGAGCGAGACGCGCTCTTTCTCTTTGTCCACATCAAGGATGACGACATCGACGGCTTGCCCAATGTGAAGCAGCTCGGATGGGTGATTGATGCGGCCCCATGACATGTCAGTGATGTGGAGGAGTCCGTCCATCCCTTGGAGATCGACGAAGGCGCCGAAGTCCGTGATGTTTTTGATCGCACCAGTAA
Organism: Akkermansiaceae bacterium; assembly: GCA_043763755.1. Classification (GTDB taxonomy): domain Bacteria; phylum Verrucomicrobiota; class Verrucomicrobiia; order Verrucomicrobiales; family Akkermansiaceae; genus Luteolibacter. The sequence goes on from JAYULG010000442.1 coordinate 599, forward strand.
CCTTATCGCCGATTTTTACACCGGTGAGGAATGTTTGGCGGAGTTCTGAGCGCTCTGCCTCGATCACCTCGCGGCGGGAGATGACGATGTTTTTCCGCTCATCGTTGATTTTTACGATTTTAAATTCGTAAACATTGCCGACGTATTCGTTAAGGTCTTTCGGTGGAATGATGTCCACTTGGGAGCCTGGCAAAAATGCCTCGACGCCAACATTGACGGTGAGGCCGCCTTTGACCACGCCTTTGACCTTGCCGCGGACGAGGCCGCCATCTTGGAAAACTTTGACGATTTTTTCCCAGTTTTGTTTGTGGGCAGCTTTTTCTTTCGAGAGGACCACCATGCCCTCATCGTTTTCGAGCTTTTCTAAGAGCACTTCGATTTCGTCTCCGACTTCGATCTCTTCATCCTCGAATTCGTTCGATGGGATGGCGCCTTCGGACTTGTAGCCGATATCAACGAGGACGACTTGGGGGCGGATTTCGAGGATGGTGCCTTTGACGATGGATCCCGCGCTGAATGCACGAAACTTGGAATCAATTAGGTCACTCAGCTCAGTGTTGGAGGGTTCCGCAAATGCGTAAGCCATAATGTTTGTTTGGTTTGGGGTTGTGTTGTTGGTTCGTTTTCCTTCTGCAATTGCCCCGGAAAGTGGAAATACTGACAGACACCGGGGCACCAACCGCCTGTCAGCAAAAAGAAAACGGACGCGCAGACTAGGGGACTCACTCGCCATAGCAAGACCAAACAAAGGGAAATTGCAGGCAGTTTTTTAAGGCGAAATGCACGCAGTTTTCAGGATTCGTTTTGACCTCCCATCAGGCGTTTCCTATCCATTCGCTGTTAATAGAAACCAAGTGGCAAAAATTCTCATCAACCCGCAAGACCCGCTAGGTGAACTGTTTTCCGATGCAAGCTCATGGCAAGTGGTGGCATCAGGGCAGGCCGAGGTATCGCTCACTGCCTTCACTGATGCAAAGGGTAAGCTTGGATTGCGGCTGGATTTTGATTTCCATGAGGGGGCTGGCTTCGTGGTCATGCGCAAAGAAATCCGTTTTGCGCTGCCAGAGATTTTTGAAATCAAGTTTCAGTTACGCGGTGAGGGATTAGAAAACCACTTTGAGTTTAAAGTCAGCGATCCAACGGGCGCAAACGCATGGCGGTATTTGAAATCTGAATATGCCCTGCCCGCAGAATGGGCGTCTGTTCGCATCACCGAGCGAGATTTGCCATTCGCATGGGGTCCGGCAGGCGGCGGCGCGCCATCTGAGGTAGGTGCGATGGAGTGGGCCATCGTTGCTGGGCCAGGAGGCAAGGGCACGGTGTTACTTTCCGATTTCACCATTGAAGATCAAACGTCAGCAGCCCCTCACGCCATCACCGCTTCAAGCACACAGTTTGGTAAAACTCCAGAAGCAGCTTTCGCGGATGATCACGCGGCTGGTTGGCAGGCGGATGCACAAGATCTGGCGCCATGGTGGGCAGTAGATTTTGGGAAATCCGTGCGCTGCGGAGGCATCATCCTCATTTGGCCAGACGAAGTGCCAACGCGTGCATTCAACCTTGAAACATCTTCAGATGGGGTGAAGTGGGTAAAGATTTATCATGCAATGCGCGCGATGGGCAAGCGCACCCACATTGCCATTGCTCAGGGTGATATACGATGCCTGAGACTATCATTTTCTCATGCCGACCAAGCAGCACTTGTCCGTCTCGAAATGCGGCCTGATGCATTTTCCGCAACGCCGAATGAGTTCATCCATGCTGTAGCGCAAGATTTTCCGCGAGGATGGTTCCCGCGCTATTGGTATAGAGAACAATCTTATTGGACACCAATCGGCAGCCCGGGGGGAATCAAGCGTGCATTGATCAACGAAGAAGGTTTGGTGGAGGTAGATGAAGGTGGGTTTTCGCTAGAACCTTTTCTATGGATTGATGGAAAACTGAATACTTGGGCCGATGCCAAAATACATCTATCACTACCTCCCAGTGGTGCCCCGATGCCAGAAGTAGTCTGGGAGATAAACGGCATCACGCTGACGATTTCACCGTGGCTCGAAGGACGGGGAAATGCACTCACATTTTTTATTTCCTATAGATTAGAAACTGCGCATCTCTGCAAAGATCTACGCCTCTCTTTGGCAGTGCGCCCCTTCCAAGTGAATCCGCCGTGGCAGGCGTTTCGCAATCTCGGTGGGCGCAGTCCAATCGATACAATCTGCTGCGATAAAGATGGATTCCAAATAGGAAATCTACGGGTCAATTCTGATAGCCCAGCAGATCACTTTGGCGCAGCCGCATTTGAAGAAGGCGGTATTCTACAATATCTATCGACTGGTAAAATTCCGGAGCGTTCAAAAGTCGAGGATCCGTCTGCCCTCGCGTCTGCGGTGATTCAGTGGGATTTACCTGAATCCACTCAATCTCACTGTAAAACTCTCTCCTTCGGCTATTACCAATCCCATGAATCCCCCACCCCAGTGGGTTGGCAGCGGACACTCATGGATTGGCAAAATGTTCTCAGTCCGGTAGAGTGGCAGGTTCCCCCTTGTGCGAAGGATGCATTTATATGTTTCCGCACCGCTGCCGCCCACATCCTCATCAATCGTGATGGCCCGGCGATCCAGCCAGGCCCACGCCGCTACACTCGCTCATGGGTGCGCGACTGTGTGATCATGGGTGCTGCACTTGCCAAGACCGGGCTGCCCAGCGCATTGCAAGAGTTCATCGTATGGTATGTGCAGTTTCAATATGCTAATGGTTTTGTTCCCAGCGTGGTAGATCGAGATGGAGTAGATCCCTTGGTAGAACATGATAGCCATGGCCAACTGTTATGGGGAATTCGTGAAGTTTATCGGACTAACAAAGATCTAGAATTTCTGGAATCGATGCTCCCTGCGGTGCAGGGAGCTGCCGAGTATCTTATACAAATCCGTGCCACGCGAAAGACCGCCCACTATCTCTTACCCGAGCATCACGCCTGTTATGGCTTACTTCCTGAGTCCGCCAGCCATGAGGGATATCTTGCGCATCCTGTGCATTCTTATTGGGACGATTTCTGGGGCATCCGCGGCCTAGAAGCAGCAGCAGATGTCGCGAAAGCTCTAGGTCACGGCACCCTCGCGGAACGCTGGCGAGATGATGCTAGAGACTTCACTCATGATGTAATTCAATCGATCCAAAGAGTGATCCAGCACAAGCAGCTAGGTTATATCCCAGGCTCAGTCGAGTGGGCTGATTTTGATCCTACGGCTACCTCCAATGCGATTACCCAGCTAGACTTCGCAGATATACTCCCACAGGCACCGCTGCATCAAATGTTCGAAACTTACCTCTACGGTTTCAGACAAAAACACCGCGGAGAGATTCCGTGGAATAATTACACGGCCTATGAGATAAGGATCATTGGCGCAATGGTTCGCCTTGGCAAGCGCGACGAAGCACATGAATTACTTGAGTTCTTTCTATCAGATCGGCGTCCGTGTGAATGGAATCAGTGGCCAGAAATCACGTGGAACGATTCCCGAACGCCTGGCCATTTGGGCGATGTTCCCCACACATGGATAGCTGCAGAATATCTCTTGGCACTTGCATCAATGGTGGCAAGCGAGCGGGAACAAAGTGCCTCATTGGTGCTTGCAGCAGGCATATCATGGTCTTGGATCTCTTACGAAAATGGCATGGGTGTCCGCGGATTGCCCACCACATTCGGCACTGTGAATTTTCACATCCGCGCCATCGGCACACTGCACATCTGGTTCGAAATTGGCGCACATCTCGCGATTCCGCCCGGTGGGTTGTTTGTGGCTCCACCCCTGCCGCCAGCAACTCGCATCCGTGAGGTCATTCGCACCGATGGCACTAAACTCAAACTTACTCCAAATACAAATAACATCATCATAGAAGAACTACCCTGCGATGCGAATATTATACTAGAGCAATTCTAACAATTCAAATCCCCTAGCTGCGAGTGGTAGTCGATCACATCACTCTGGCTGATGCTCCATGTGCCATCAGGCTCAATCGCCAAGTGAGCATCATAGTGCAAGTGGGATTCCCCATTCTTTGAAAAAATCACGACTCCGATGTTTTTCTCCGCGAGTAAATTAAGAATATTGCCGATTTGGTTCTTAGGTAGCGAACTACCCGGGCGATCAAGAAAAACGAACTTCGGATTTGCCAGAAAGATTCTCGAAACGGAAATCAAATGCTGCTCACCTATCGATAATAGATCATCCCAATCTTGGTCCACATCAAGTCCACCAGCCCGTTTTACCACTTCTTGCAGCCCCATTTGATTCAATGCCTCCATGATCGTCGCATCATCGGTGGTGGACTCTTTGCCCGTTCTCAATAGCACATCACGCAGCGGCCCAGGGGGAAGATAGGGCCGCTCTGGCAAAAAAAGTATATCATCCAGCCCGGGGCGGGAGATGATCCCATCTCCACAATCCCAGACGCTCGCCGTGGCGCGGAATAGTGCCAGTTTTGGCGCGTCGTCCGGCGCGGTAATCAACCAACTGCTACCACGCTCAATCCGCATATTTAAATTGGAAACCAATACTCTGGAACGATCCAATGTGTGCAGTGTGACGTTCTCATAGGTTACTAAATCTTGCTCATCCGTAGTCTCGATTCCACATGCCTTGATCTTGCGCACAGTATCAATCCCATCGCTCAGCTTGTTCAGTCTTGCTGTGACGGCAGTGAAGGCAGAGATCGACTGGAATTGAGTGACGATGATCGAAAATGCGCCCAGTAAAGTCGCGAATGCCATCGTCGATTGTGTGATGATCCCGAATTCCTTCACTTCACCCAAAATGAACAACGGCGCAATGATCAGTGCAGGAATAATTTGAATCATGTAATTATAGCTAGTGGTGAAAAATCCGAGATTACGGTTGATCCGAATTAGCCTTCTAAAATTAGTAGTCAGAGCGAGTAGCCTCTTCTCTAAGCGAGCTTTGAACCGCCCTTCGCGGTGCGCCAAGGCAATGGAATCTGCATTTTCCCGGATGTGAATCAAGTCCGACCGGAAGTTCGCCTCCATATCGAGCTGCTGATAGTTTAAACGAATCAACTTTTTACCTAGTAAGATTGTGAGTAGTGAACCAATGAGCGCATATCCCACAGCGACTGCAAAAAGCAGCGGGCTGATCGACCACAGAACACCCGAAAACGAAACTGCGGTGAGTGTGCCATTCAGTATAAGAAGAATAAATGATAAGGTTGTCGTCGTAAATGCCCGTACGTCCTCAGTGATGCGTTGATCTGGATTCGGAACGCTCGATGAGGCCACCAGCTTGTAATAGGTGCGGTCACTGAGATAGGCTTCCACTAAATCTTTCGTCAACTGCTCGCGCCATAGAATTCCAAGTCTTTCTTCAGTGAAGCGATAAAACACTGCCCCCACTGTAGATGCGGCGAATATGATAACATACAAAACTGCCTGCCATTGGAAGCCAGCCATGTTCCTATTTTCAATTGCCGACATGAAATCTCGTCCGACGTAACTGTTGACGACGTTGAAGCCATTGATCGCAATCATCGATATCAGCAAGATCCCTGAAAGCATGATCGCCTTCGGCCCAGAACGCGACTTCAAAAGATTCCCCACAACTGCGCGGAACCGCTGCCAAGTGACACGGGCAATTTCAGTTTTTGACGAGGCCATGGGCGCAGAGCAGTGTAAGCTGATGGCCGCAATCATTACGGAAAACTTAACAATCTACCGGACCGGGAGTGCCAAACTCAGGCCATCAATGCAAAGCTAATCTCGAAAATACGCGATTCTATAGCGGAAAATGGCTATATGCCGTGCGGACAATAGCCAATTCCCATGCTAAAAATTCAAATCCAACGCGGTGCCAAGTTGCTTTCCTTGTGCTTTACGAGGGCATTTGAATAGACGAACTTCGCCCGCATGGAAGCACGCGAAGTTGAAATCAAAGGAGAAAAGTATGTGGCAAGGACACCGCGGGTGGAGGATTTCCCAGCGATGATCGAGCTTCACAAAAGCTGCTTTCCAGCAGATCTAGGCACCGATGGAAGTTGGTCTGAAGAGCAATTCAGCTCGCACCTTAAAGTATTTAGCGATGGTCAAATCGTCATGACCAAGGGCGAAAAGATCGTAGGCGTCGCCTCAAGTTTAGTGGTAAACATGAGCCGCGATCCACTTAG
>JAYULG010000443.1:0-6775 GCA_043763755.1 Akkermansiaceae bacterium
CGGGCACCACCAAATGCGGCAGCCGATTATACATCTGCATTTCCACCACTTTCGGGTCCACCATGATGAAACGCAGCTCATCAGGCCCGAATTTAAACAGCATGGATGCGATGATGGAGTTGATACAAACGGATTTCCCCGAACCCGTCGCTCCTGCAACGAGGCAATGAGGCATCGCTGCTAGATCGCCAATGACGGTCTTGCCGTAAACGTCCTTGCCAAGCGCGAGTGGAATTTTCTTTTTCGCTGAGCGGAACTCCGGATCGTGCAGCAGCTCATGCAGAGGCACTGCCACTTTCAGCGAGTTTGCAATTTCGATTCCCACCGTGTCTTTGCCTGGGATTGGCGCGAGAATATTGATCCGCTCCGCACAAGTGGCCCGCGCGATGTCCGCTTCTAGTTGAGAAATCCGCGAGACGCGCAAGCCAGTCGACGGATAAATTTCATAGCGGGTGATCGTCGGGCCACGAGTGATATCTCCGGCTGTCACCTCGATGCCGAAGGCCTGCAAAGTCTCGATGATCGTCCGCTGGGTGAAAAGAAGCTCCTCACGATTGGCCTCGGGAGCCTCTGGATTTTCATCAATATCGAGTAAATCAAAGCCAGGCAGCTCGTAATTTTCAAATCCCGTGACGGATAAAAACTGATGTCCCACAGGCTGCGGCTTCCGCTCGAACGGCTTCGTGCCTGGCAGGTGTGGCTCGTTAGCGCGGCGTTGCGAGGCATCAATGATTTGCGGCACTGGCGTTTCGCGAAGCGGCAACATCGCCTGAGGATCCTCCCCGCTCGCTTTGCCACTCGCAGATTTGCTGTCCTCACGCTCTTTGCGCCTTTGCTCGCGTTGCTTCTCGCGCTCCACTAGCATTTCGGCCTCACGATTGGCTATTTTCCCAGCCTCGCTGCGGCTTTCTTGCCACTGCCGGAAACGGATACGCGCAAGCCGGAAGCATGCCTTACTAAATCGGAATGGCTCCTGACCCGTCAGCAAAATCAATCCTACCAAGTAGGCAGCAGTCGCCAAAATCAAAGTTCCCACTTTCCCGATCAAATTGCCCAGCACATAGCCGCCTATCCCCTCGCCCACTACGCCACCGGGCGCATTCAGACTGCAACCCAGCGCCCAGTCTTTGAAAAAATAATCCGCCGCGTGCAGCCATGTGGCCCCGGCCAATAAAAGAATAACCAGCCCTACGGTGGCCCGTGGCCAGATCCGCCCATTCAAAATCAGCTTAATCATCCCAAACCAAATAAACCCCACCGATATCAAACCTCCTGCCGCGCCGAATAACAAAATTTGGGAAAACCCCAACACTCCCCCCACTGGCCCGATCAAATTTTCTCCCTCAATGCCAGTTTTCCCAGAAAACGCCTCAAATAGCCCCCACTTCGGCAAATCTGCGGGGCTATATTTCACCAGCGATAGCAGCAGCAACAGCCCAAGTGCCATCCAACAAATCCCAATGATTTCGTTGGACCATCGCGATGGCTCTGGAACTTCACCCCGTTTTTTATTGTCCTTGGCTGCCATGATTACTCTCGCGGCTTGAGCATTTCCTCTGCGCGCCTCAGGGGCAAGTTTGTTTTCAACCCCAGAAAATCAATATTTCCGTAGGATTTGTGACTTGGATCATTTTCTAAGTCGAGCGAAGAATCCGCCATGAGGCTGCTGAGTTTGGAAATTCAAGAACCACTGCCCGGCTCTGTGCTTCCTGAAATGGCTGCCGATCATGGCCCTAGCGAGGCCGCACGCCGCTATCGGGCCATCGTCGTCACTACTTTGCGCCAGCTTCGCGGCCTCGAAAATACCCGCCTGAGACTGATTGTTTCCCCAAGCGACGGCAGCGACGCAGTGCGCTTCTGGCTGCTACCACGCCTCGCCGCTACATGGCAGATGGGACTTAGTATTTTTCGGACAGAAGGTTGGGAAATCGACTTCGGTGGAGACGCCCATTCTTTTACCACCCACGCCACTGGCGAAATCCTTTGCCCGAATCTGGGTGCTCGCTGGGTCCACACAGCCCTCCTCGGAATGGGGAAAACCGTCCACCAAGTCATCGGCCCCGCCCATGGAGGGGGCGAGTATTTCCGCGCACACTCGCCATCTGCTATTGTCCCCATTGATGTGCGAATGCTGCCTGCACTTCCTGTCATTCAATCCAGCACTCATTGGGAGGATGCGATAGACAGTGCAATTGGCCCCGCCCTCAAGCGTGCTTGGGAAGAAGAAGAGTTTGGCTAATTAACCGCCTGTTTTTTGCGAAAATTCACCGAGAACATGAAATAATCAAAAGGTAGTTTTTCGGCCATACTACATTTTATTTTTAAGGGGGATACTTTAAAGAAATCTTAACTATTGAGATTTCTCACGATTAATTATTACCTAAGTCGTTTGTTTTCAACGCCTATGAAAAATTTTAACCTGAGCAAATTCTTTCTATAAAATCAAGATTTGCAAATAATCGTTCGCTAACTCAATTTGCGAGCGTTCCCCCCAACACATGAAAGTAACTATGTTCCCCCGCATGGTCTTTGCAGCTTTTCTCGGCTGCGTGACCCCCATTGGCGCCCAAAATGTCGCCAGTTCACACTCATTCGGCAGCACATTGCTGCACGATGAAGCCGGTCAAAATTCTCAAAGTGCTGTCCTACACTCGCCCGTTGATTCATACGACATGGCATCTGGTAGAAAAGCTCTAGGCGCACTCCCTGATGGAAAGCCTGCTTTCGTGACCCAAGACGCGCTCACCCTGAACACTCAGGAAACGTCCCGCAGCAACGTAGAAGCCGTCGCAGATCTAGATGTTCTGCGGAACCCATCTCCCTACCGCCGTGTGATGGTGAGCACAGAAGGCCTGAAGCCCTATGAAATTTCCACCAATGGCCTTGAAACCGGCCTTGCAATGATTTCTGCCGTCTACCGCAAAACAGGAAAGATAGAAGCGACTTCGGATTGCTCCAGCATCGCACTTTCCATCGAGCAAAGCATCAAACTGGATCCCGCGAGAGTTCTCGAACTTGTCGAACGCGAAATCTCAGCAAATCCAGCATGCGCCTGCGAAATTGTGAAATCCGCGCTCAAGGCCACCGAAGCCGATCTCGCATTGGTTGTCTCAATCGTCGAAGCTGCTATCAATGCTTCGCCAGAAAACATGCGGATCATTTCTCAGTGTGCCATCGCAACAGTGCCCGATTCCATCACCGCCGTCCAATCGCTGCTCGCTAGGCTAGATCCAAATAGCGGTGACGAAGGCAGCAGCTCGAAAAGTGCGAAAAGCTCCAAAGATAGCAAAGGTGCCAAAGTCGCCTCCGTCGTCAGCGTCTTGCCGAATCCATTGGACATTCCGCTCTTACCTCCACAATCACCGCCGCCGTCCTTCCCACCCTACGTCACCAACGTGAATCCGTAGTCGCTGGGGAAATGAAATTTCGCGCGGATGCGCATTCGGGAGTCGTGTGAATTTTGAGGCTTCACAGGGATGTGGATTTCGGAAAGCTTCCACAAAAGAATGATATCCATCAAAACCCAATGATTCCCTGCTTAGCCCTCACTACCACGGCCCAGCAATGGCCATTTTTTGTGCTGATCGCAAGCATCGCCTTCATCATTGTATCAATCACCCGTTTTAAGCTTCACCCATTCCTTGCGCTGGTGCTTGCAGCATTAGTCGCTGGGGCGCTTGCCCGGATTTACCCGGAGAGCACAATGCTGAATGGGAAACCCGTGATTTCCAGCCTCGCCGATGTCGTGCAACTGACGATGGAGGGATTCGGGCGGACGGCGGCAGGGATTGCGATTTCCATCGGGCTGGCCTCAATCATCGGCTTTTGTCTGATGGAGAGCGGCGCGGCAGACCGAGTGGTGCGGAAGTTTCTCGATCTATTTGGCGAGCGCAATGCGGGCATCGCCCTATTGACCAGTTCCTACCTTTTATCGATTCCCATTTTCTTCGATACCATGTTCATGCTGATGGCTCCACTGGCTAAAGCACTCTACGTGAGGACTGGTAAAAACTACCTGCTTTACCTGCTGTGCGTGTGTTGCGGCAGTGTCATCACCCATTCTCTCACGGTCCCCCACCCTGGGCCGATCGCGATGGTGGACAATTTAAAAATCGATGTCGGCTTCTCCATCATCGGCGGCATTCTTGCTGGGCTGTTACCTGCTGTGGCTGGCTATGGGATCGCTTGTTTTATCAATCGCCGCCTGCATGTGCCATTGCGTGAAACTCCCGGCACGACTCTCGCAGACCTGAGTAAAATCATTGATAAAAAGGACCACGAACTGCCAGCCCTCACTGCTTCCCTCGCACCAGTCATTTTACCCATTTTTTTCATCAGCCTCGCGTCTGGCCTCAAGGTTGCGGAGCAAAGTGGTGCCTCTTGGATCGGCGCAACGCAGAATTTCCGCGAGGCGATTAGCTTCATTGGGGATAAAAACATCGCGCTCTTCATCGGTGCGTTTTTGGCAATACGCCTCCTCGTGAAACAGCTCCGCCTTGACCGGCAAAAAATCAGCGAACTCCTCTCCCCGCCGCTGGAAACTGCGGGCATCATCATCCTCATCACATCGGCTGGCGGAGCCTTCGGGGCGATGATCAAAAACGCCGGTGTGGGGACTGCGGTGGACCATCTCGCAGATGGACTCGGGCTGAGTTTGATTTTTCTCTCCTACATTCTAGCATTGATCATCCGCGTCGCGCAGGGCTCGGCAACGGTCGCAATGCTTACTACCTCTGCGATCATGTTTCCAATGATCGGCCCAGATTTACCTTACCATCCGCTATATTTGTTCCTCAGCATTGGCTTCGCCTCATTTGGCCTTTCATGGATGAACGACAGTGGATTCTGGGTGGTTTCTCGTCTTAGCGGGATGACTGAAAAGGAAACTCTGAAGTCGTTCACAGTGCTGCTGACAGGTGTTTCTCTTGCTGGGCTAGTAGTCACATGGGTGGGTTCATGGTTATTTCCTCTTGTCTAGTAGCTGGACAGTCACCGCCTTGCTGGACAATTCTCTCGAAGATACATGTCCGCTGAATTCAAAGATTATTACGTCACTCTAGACATAGCTCGGGATGCAGATGCCGCAGACATCAAAAAAGCCTTCCGCAAGCTAGCACGTAAGCACCACCCAGATGTGGCGAAGGACAAAAAATCTGCTGAGGCAAAGTTTAAAGAAATCAATGAAGCAAACGAGGTACTCAGCGATCCTGAGAAACGAAAAAAGTATGATGCGTTAGGAGAAAATTGGGACAATCCGAATGCGGGCCGCTCAAGAAGCACTGCGGGCTATGGGCAAGAGTTTAACTTTGGTGGCACGGGATTCAGCGATTTTTTTGAGCAGTACTTTAGTTCGGGTAGTCGCCCGGGATCTGCCAGCCGAGGCCGCAAGGGTGGCGATATCGAAGGTGATATTCTCGTTACGCTGGAGGAAATCATGCAGGGTGCCGTCCGCCCCATCACCCTGCAATCCACAGACCCACGCACTGGAAAAACTAACACTGATACTTTCCAAGTCCGCATTCCGGCTGGTGTGATAGATGGCAAACGCATCCGGGTGCTAGCCCAGGGCCAGCCGGGCACGGGTGGTGCTGCAGCAGGAGATCTCTACTTGCGCGTCCGCCATGCGGCACACCCAGATTTTTCCACGGAGGGGCATGATCTATATCATGAATTGGAGATCGCTCCTTGGGAGGCTGTGCTCGGCGTAGAATTGAGCGTGCCCACTCTTGATGGAAATATCAAACTCCGCGTCCCAGCCAGTTGCGAAAATAACCAGCAGCTTCGCGTCCGGAAGCGTGGTCTACCAACGGGGAAAGCGGGCGAGCGTGGTGATTTCTACGCCACGCTTATCATTCAATTTCCTGATACCATCACAACGGAAGAGCGGGAACTATGGGAAAAACTCCGCGCAATTTCGACATTCCACCCGCGGGATGATGATAATTGAAGTTATAGTTTATCTCACGTTCGCCGTATTCATCGTCGCATTTCTCTACTCATGCGTAGGCCACGCCGGAGCATCAGGATACATCGCGGTGATGGCACTTTTCAGCGTGGCACCTGCGGAAATAAAGCCTGCTGCACTGGTATTGAATGTCCTCGTTGCTAGTATAGCGAGTTATCAATTTTGGCGAGCGGGACACTTCTCATGGTCGCTTTTCTGGCCGTTTGCATTGCTCGCTATTCCGCTAGCCTTCACTGGTGGGTATATAAATTTACCTGCATACCACTTTAAATTCTTCATAGGTATCATCCTGTTACTTTCGGCAGTGCGCTTCCTGATCAAGCCCGCTGCCGATTCCGTAGTAGGGAAACCGGGCATCCCTGCTGCCATCGGAATCGGCGCAGGTCTTGGCCTATTGTCTGGTCTTACCGGCACTGGTGGAGGAATTTTCCTCACTCCGCTTTTACTTATCAAGCGCTGGGCAACCGCCAAAAACGCGGCTGCCGTCTCTGCCTTGTTTATCCTAGTCAACTCCATAGCAGGTCTCAGCGGCACGCTGCTTAAAAATCCACATATCCCGAAATTTACCTACTATCTTGCAATCGCCGCAATCATCGGCGGGAGCTTGGGGTCCTACTATGGCAGCCGCCGTTTTGACCACACGCTCATCAAACGCATCCTCGCCGTGGTTCTTATCATTGCGGGCAGTAAATGGGTTTTTGGAAGATAAAGTTATGGGCCGCAGATCCTAAGCTAAACCGTTGGAGCAATCTACTTGCTAAAAGACTTCGCAGAGCTAGCTTGCGCGGCGGCCCGGCCAAATCCGGACAC
>JAYULG010000444.1:0-1936 GCA_043763755.1 Akkermansiaceae bacterium
TCGGTTTGGACTCCGGCTTGGCCGTTGTAGAGGAAGGGGGTGGCCATGTCGCCTCTGCTCCAAAACATGATGCCGTAGGCGCTGTATTCGGCTTGGCCGATGACGGTTCCTGCGTCGTTGGTGCGGAGGAGGGTGCTGCCTACTTGGTCGAAGTGGTGGGTCTTGGTGGCATCGGCTTGGTTTGCTTCGTAGAGGAGGCCGAGGCCGTAAACGTAATAGGTTTTGGTGAGGTTTGGGTGAATGCGGATGAGGAGCTTGCCGCTGGGGTCAATGACATCACGGGTGGCAAAGGCGCTTTCGCCCTCATAGACCGTCATGCCATGCGTTAGGGAAATTCCCGCGATAAGGGAAAACAGCAGCCTTAGGAAGATGGAGATGGTGTGTGACACGTCTTAGGAGTGTCTCAAATCGAATGAATCAGGGAAAGGCTGAACTCGGGTATTTCCGGAAACTGGCGAGATTGCCCAATGATGGTCGAGGAAACTTTCCCTCTACGTGGCCAAAGCTGCCGAGGGTATTCCCCGAGGGAACATCAGAGGGAGGGACCCGCTTGAGGGAGGCACTCGGACCGAGATGCAGCATTACGCCGCGCACGTCACATGGCCCCGCAGGCGAGCAGAACCCGTGACAGCACGTCGGGATGCTTGGTGGCGCGGAGCGCCGATCTTCCGGGAGAAAGTTGTTAGCGCGAGTCGGAGGGTAGCTGAGTAATCTTTACCAAACACTTAATCCCTTGCCTGCTTGCTCAAGGAACGTGGCGGTTTCAGGGCCTTCTCTATCAATTTCCTTGAGTGATATTTCCAGTGTTTTTTCATTAGCAAAGTGAATAGCAATTCGAACTTCAGGCTCTACCGTTGTTTTCACAACAATACCGCCAATGAAATCGCATAGTTCATTTCGATACGCCGATGATTTTGGATTAACTAATATTCTTTGGTTAAAAATATTCGGCCAGACATACGCAGTCAGGCAAGGTCCATCAAAATGCAATTGAATATAATCTTGAACAAAAGTCACGGAGCTCAATTGCTCGCCCTCCAAAACGTGAAGGACAGATACTGCGTCGGATGAGTTCATGGAAAGTTTAGTTCGCGGGGATGTGCCACATAGGATCAGACCTAGGAATCGTTTTCCCAGTATATGGATTGACGGCTTGGCCTGAAGCATTTCCATACGAACCATAGCCACCGGGATACTGATATTTCCCGCTCGTAACTGGATCCATAATACGAACGTCTGTTGTTCTCGGACTCAATCCATTACCCCCACTGCCTCCAGTATATTCAAAACCTTTTCCAGTTTGGACGGGAAAAGGCCCTGAAGCTCCTTTTGGCACAGTAAAAACAGTTCCTCCGGGACTTACGATGAAATCCGGTGCTTGGCCACCTAGTCGAGCTGCATCGTCAACAAGACCACCTCCCACCTTTGCGACACCCTCCGCAAAACCGGCCATATCCTCTCGTGTTAAATGACCTGCTCCCGTTGCCAATCCCCGAGCTATTCCTGGAATGCTTAACGCGAACTGGACATCAAATGTAGCATCGCTAATCCCTTGGCGTTCAAAACTTCCAAAATAGTCAAAGGTGGTCGTGTTTTCGGTGAAATTGTAATTTGTTCCAGCCAATTCTCCTCCGCTATTCACGGTCATCGCTGGAAAAGGATCATTCATCAGAATACCATTACGCACAAAACTTGCGGATTGACCACTACCCAGAAAACCTGATTCTCGATAACCACTCTCCGCACACAACCCAAACGGATCACTCAGTGAAATTGGATTCCCATCCGCGTAGGCGAACCAGTTACTCCCGCCGCTGAAGCCGATGGGGTCTGCATTTAGGAAACGCATCAAATAGGGGCTGTAGTATCTGGCCCGCATGTTGAGGAGGCCGTTGGGATCGGTTTGGACTCCGGCTTGGCCGTTGTAGAGGAATGG
>JAYULG010000445.1:0-6772 GCA_043763755.1 Akkermansiaceae bacterium
ATAATCGCGAGCAGCCCGAGTTTATCATAGTTCGCCAGCTTGCCATCGGTACTTTCTAGCACCACCATGCCACCGATGCTGGTGGTGATGCCTGAGGCAAGATCTCGAGAGCAGGCGACTAAACTCATGTAGGCCCCGCGTCTTGCCGCAGGGACAGCCATGGAGATCGTCGCTTGGCTGGGGATGAAGCGGCCACTGGCGAGCATGAAAAAGAAGCCTGCCAATACCAGCACTTGCCACTCGGGCCGCATTCCAGATGTGGTGAGCAGCCGGATGACGATGCATGCACCTATGACTAATATAGTATAGATGAAAAATTTCCCATAACGGTCTGCAAGCCGCCCAATCACTGGACCGCTGAAGACCGTGACGATGCCACCTACCATATAGACATGGAAAAGATCAGCCTCTGCCATACCTACATTTTTAACCAAAAAGGGCGAGAGAAACGGGATGATAGTAAAGTGACCAAAGACTACAGCCGCCATTAGCGCGAGGCCGCGCCATGCATTGGCATCTCGCAGCAGGAGTAAAAAATCCCAAGCCGTATTTATTTTGCCATCCGCGAGATGGCTGCGCACGGGCGGCAAAATTTTAAACAATGCCACCCATACCAATGTTGCAATTCCAGCGATGGCAAGGAATGGGGTTTCCCAGCGCCCCCATTGTGCGAGCTTGAGGCCGAAGGGCACACCCAGCGCAGCCGCTATGGAGAACGCCGTCATGATAATGCCCATGCCACGGGCGCGCCGTTCTGGCGGGACCACATCGGCTACGATGGCCATGATCGTCGCCCCGCCGATGCCACTGAAGGCGCCGCAGATAGCGCGCGAGATGAGCAACATTTGCCAACTGCTCGATAGACCACAGGCCAGCGCGGCAAAGGTGAATCCGGCATAGACGAAGAGTAAAAGTTGCCGCCGGTCAAAACGATCAATGAACGGTGCTGCCGCCAGCCCCACAATTCCGGCAGTGAGCGCAAACGAAGAAATAAGACTGCCAAACTGCTGGGGAGAGATAGCCAACTGCCGCATCAATTGTGGGCCCATTGGCATCATAATCATGAAGTCCATGATTTGGGTAAACTGCACGGCGGCGAGAAGCAGAAGCAGCTTCTGCTCTGAGAGCACGCGAGTTTGGATTTCCATGATGGTGGCACGGAGCCTCGCTATTCCGCAGGCACGTGCGGCTCGAAGGTCATGGAGCGTTCATGTTCGCGAGCTTTCGCAGCTTTTTTCGCGTTTTGAAAGAAGTAGTCCTGCACGCGGAAGGCTTTTTGGCCTTTGTTGCGGCCGATACGCTGCGAGGTGCCGTCCGGGAGTAGTCGTGAGGCTTGCACGTTGTCTAGGAAGTATGCTTCTAAGATTCTTACAAGGCGGCGCTTCAGGGATGGCTCTTCAATCGGGATCATCAGCTCAATGCGTTTTTCCAAGTTACGCGTCATCCAATCTGCCGAGGCGATGTAGATGCCGCCATCGCCGCCTTGGTGGAAATAAAACAAGCGAGCGTGCTCAAGATAGCGATCAATCACGGAGATGACCTCGATGTTTTTCGAGTAGTGGGGATCGCCCGGCTTGAGGCAGCAGATGCCACGCACGTTGAGGCGGATTTCCACCCCAGCTTGGGAGGCTTTGTAGAGTGCCTGGATGATTTCCGGGTCTTGCAGCGAGTTTACTTTGCCAATGATGCGGGCGGGCAATCCTTGTTTGGCACGTTCTGCCTCCTCCGTGATCATTTCTAAAAGCTGCGGCTTCATCGCGGTGGGAGCGGGGACGAGGCGCTGGAAACGCAGCAATTTCGAGCGACCGGTGACGGCATTGAAAAACAACGAGGCATCGTTCCCATACACTGGCTTGCAAGTGAGATAAGAGAGATCTGTGTAAAGGCGGGAGGTGGTTTCGTTATAATTTCCCGTCCCTAGGTGGACGTAGCGGCGCAGGTGGCCAGCCTCGCGGCGCACGATCATGCAAATTTTCGCGTGGGTTTTCAGGCCCTTCACCCCATAGACGATTTGTGCGCCAGCGCGTTGGAGTTCATCGGCACGGGTGAGATTGCGCGCCTCATCGAAACGGGCTTTCAGTTCGACGAGCGCGGTGACGTGCTTGCCATTTTCAGCGGCTTTGATCAAGGCATCGATGATGCGAGACTTCCTCGCCGTGCGGTAGAGGACTTGCTTGATAGCGATCACATCAGGATCTTCCGCTGCTTCTTCGATGAGCCGCAGCACTGGCTCAAAGGACTCGTAAGGATGAAACAACAGCACATCCTTGGAGGCGATGGTCTCAAACATGGAGGCGCCTGGAGTGATGGCAGGCGAGTTTTGGCCTGGCCACTCGGCATCACGGAGGTGATCGAACCCAGACAAAAACGCCAGTTCCATGAACGAGGCGAGGCCCGGTGGGCCCTCAACGCGGTAGGTTTCCTGGAGGCTGGCAGCCGTGACAAACTGGATGACGCGGGCAAGATCCCGGGGGGCATCCGCACGGATTTCCAAGCGCACGGTATCGGCAAAGCGGCGGGCGGTGAGCACGTCTTCCATTTCCCCGGCGAGATCGATGGCATCTTCTTCTTGGACGATGATGTCACCATTCCGGGTGACACGGAAACAGGTGGTAGCGCTGACTTTTTCCCCGGTGAAAAGCATGCCGACATGGAGGGCCACGAGATCCTCGATGAGGATGAAAGCGTGTTGACCCTCGCCTGCCATCAGGTTCACGCGGCGGGCGAGCGTTTCTGGGATCGGAATCAGGGCGTGGCGCGTAGTTTGCGTTTCTGCATCTAGCAGACGGCAAGCGACGATGATCTGGAGGGCAGGAACGAGCGGTGGTTCGGCCTGTGGATCCACTGCCAGTGGAGTGAGTAGGGGATAGATGAGATCCTGAAAAGTTGCGGAGACTTGGGCGGATTGCTCAGGCGTGAGATCACGGGCTTGTAGCGGGCGGATGCCGGCTTTTTCCAAAGCTGGGACGATGGTCTGGCTGAGCAGCGTGTATTGATCTGTGCTCATTTTCAGGATGCGCTGGCGTAGTGCGGCTAGATTTCGAGTGGGCGTGAGGCCTGAGGCATCGGGAGTTTTCCGCCCGCTGCGGCGCATGAGTATCAGCCCGCCGATGCGGACTTGAAAAAATTCGTCAAGGTTCGATGCCGTGATGGCGAGAAACTTGACGCGCTCTAACAAGGGCAAATCTTCGCGCAGAGCTTCGTTGAGAACGCGTTGGTTGAATTCGATCCAAGAGAGTTCGCGATTGAGATAAGGAAAGGACATGGGAGTAGAAATTAGTTATCTTCGTCGATGACGACGCTGAGGCCGAAGACCTGTTCAAATAGGTCTGCTTTTGTGGCCATTGCAAGGCGCTCTACTGCTGCATCAGCCAAACCGGGAAGGCGGATGTGGAGCTTGCTGGCTTCACGGCGCAGCTCGATTTGTGAAACACGCTGGGCATGGGTGCGCTCAAGCGCATCTGCCACACGGAGCAGAGCGGCGAGCTTGCAGACGCGGATGCGATCATCCGTGGCCAGGGCGCTGTATGCTGGGTGATCCAAGCGCGGCCCGGAATGGCGGTGGTAGCGGGCCACGAGGGCTACGATGGTGACATCGAGGCGATTGAGACCAAAAATTTCCGAGTTGAGAATGATGTATTCCGAGTGCTTGTGATGCGCGCGCGGGCTGACGTAGGTGCCTACTTCATGCAGAATGGCGGCCACTTGTAGCAGCAATGCATCGTGGGCAGTGAGCTGATGAAGATCTGCAAGAGAATCGAAAAATCGCGCACACAAATTACCAACGTGCTCGCCGTGGCTGGGATCAGATTGATAGCGCTCTGATAAAATACGCGCGGATCGCAAAACCTCCTCGGCAAAGGCACCAGTGAGCTCGCGCGAGACAAGTAAATCGTGCAGCAGCCCTTGCTCGTATTCACTGTTCGGAATGTGGATATCCTTGAGCTTGAGGATCTCTGCGATGGCAAGATTGATTTCAAGCGCAGGCAAGAGCGCCTCGGCTGTTTGGTAATCGAGTTGGAAACGTTTCACCAGCTCCACATCGCTAATGGTGGCCACATCTGCGGTGAATTGGCGGAAGTTTTTGACGGAGCATGATTGGCTGGCAGTAGTGATGGTGGAGGCCACGGACTGAACCTCGTAGCCGATGATGACGAGGCCATCGATGGTCACATCTGAAAAATCAAAGCGGATCTGAGCGAGATTTCCATAGGCATGCTCACGGATGACCCTGAGCATCGCAGGGCCTTCTGCGTGTGAGCCATCCACTGCCTCGCGAGTGCGGTGAGTGCCCATCCGGTAGCTGGTGTAGCGGGTGATGAGGCCGTTTTGAAACAACAAGGCGCGCGTATTTCCGGGGCCTACATGCAGCACTAGCGTGATGTCTTTCCGCATTGCAGGTAAATCCTGCAAGCGGCGGCGGGTTTTCAGGTAAATCAGCCGCGTCATTTCTCCATCGTCGATTGTGCCGATCCTCAGGCCACAGGCGATGCGGATGCGGTTCATGACGGTCTCATGGTTGGCCGCTTCACTCAGAATGTTGGTTGCCACAGCGCGGGAGACACCATGTGGATCTAGCCCGAGCTCCGAGAGTGATTTCTGGTAGCCCTTGATGATCGAGACGATGCGCTCAGTGGTGGAGGAGGAGACACCGCCGTTGCGAAAAATATCGCGGGCGACGGGTGCGGGCTGCTCAAGGAAATCAATCGCCGTAAGGGAGCCATCTTCCGCACGCTCTGCCACCATCATGGAGACGGAACTTGCCCCGATGTGCAATGCTGTGAAAAGGTTTTCCGCAGCAATAGTAGTGTTTAAAATTCTCCCGAGTTTCGGCATCGCACAATGACAACGCGGCTAACTCGATCTTTCAATCTCCAAAATGTGACAACCGCCATCTTCTCTGAGTAAGCGCTTGTCAGCAATCGGGGATCAGGAGATAAACTACGCCATGCCAGTCATCGGAGCGTTTGAAAAATATCAGGTGAAACACGGCGCGAAGTTTGACTTTAGCGATCATGCGAGCAGCGATAAGGCGCTCTATCAGGGGGCGAAGGATGAGGCTGATGCGCAGTTTGACATGCTCCAAGATGAGCTCCAGCACCTGCAGAAAATGTTGTATGCCCAGAATAAGCACAAGGTGCTGGTGGTGATGCAGGCGATGGACACGGGTGGCAAGGACGGCTGCATCAAGCACGTTTTTTCTCGGATCGATCCGCAAGGGCTGCATGTCCGCTCATTCAAGAAGCCGACTGAAGAAGAGCTAGCGCATGACTTCCTTTGGCGCGTTCACTCGAAGGTGCCCAGCACCGGGCAGATCGTGATTTTTAATCGCAGCCACTACGAAGACATCATCGCAGTGCGGGTGAAAAAACTCTTCCCTGACGAGGTCTGGAAACGCCGCCAGCAGCACGTGCTCGATTTTGAAAAAATGCTCGCAGAAGAAGGCACCACGATTGTTAAAATTTTCCTCCACATCTCCAAAGAGGAGCAGAAAAAACGCCTTGAAGCACGCCTCGTCACTCCCGCGAAGTATTGGAAATTCAATCCAGATGATCTCGCAGACCGCGCCCTCTGGGATGATTTCATGGTGGCATACCAAGATGTGATTGGAAAAACTTCCACCGCCACCGCGCCGTGGTTTGTGGTGCCGGCGGACCGCAAATGGTATCGGAACCTATGCGTCGCGCGGATCATGGTAGATACCCTGAAGACGCTGGACATGGAATTTCCTGCCATCACATGGGACCCCAGCACGATCAAGATTGAAGATTGAGAATTCTTCTGCGGTTGATTGAGCGCTTGATTTGTTAAGATTTCCTAAATAATCTCGTGCCTAGGCGGATGGAGATTAAACGCACGGGAACGCGGATGAAAAAGACGGTGAAGAACCAGCGGCGCGAGGCTGTTTCCTTTTTAGAGGTGCTAGGCGCGGCAAGTAGAACCGCGCACGAAAAAGCGAATAAACGCCGCGGCCAGCGCGGGCTGAAGTCGGTGTATGCGGCGATCCATGCCGAGGAGATGGGCAGTGAAATTCTTACTACGGATTTTCTCAAACGGCTTCTACGTTGGACCCTCGCCGTCGCTTTGCTGCCTTTGTGTTGGATCACGACTTGGACTTTCCTCGCGAGATTTTCGCACGCCACGCTCTATCAGGGATTTTGGCAAACGACGGAATTTTGGTATTTTGCTACAGGCTCTTTACTGATGGCGGGTTGGTTTTTGACGGGCTTGTTACAAACGCTTTTTCTCTATCTCTACGTGCTAGGCCATGAACTCACGCATGCGGTATTTGTGCTGCTGCACCGCGGGAAAGTGATGAGTTTCCACGTCAGCTCGAGCGGCGGATATATCACCACGAACAAGACGAATTTGATCATCGCGCTGTCCCCTTATTTCGTGCCATTTTGGGCGGTGATCTTCGCGTTGCTTTTTGGCGCGGCGCGTTACTTCGGCGATTTTTCGGCGGTGTGGGATCGCTTGCTCTATGGCGGGATGGGTTTTGCGTGGACATTCCACATGCTGTGGACGGTATGGATGATTCCGAGGGATCAGCCTGATCTGAAGGAAAACGGCACGTTTCTGTCCTTGGTGATCATCTATCTCGCAAATCTTTTGATCCTCATCGCATTGCTATGTGTGGCCGCAGAAACGCCTTGGCACGATGCGCAGGAATTCTGGATGGAATGGATCAAAAACGCGGCCACTTCGGCAGATCGCGTTTGGCGGGCGGTGAACCAAGTTATTTTTGCGCTCAAGGAGGCGGGTCGATTTT
>JAYULG010000446.1:0-1913 GCA_043763755.1 Akkermansiaceae bacterium
ACTGGGTAAACTTTTTGCGCTCCGCTCGTGGCGACGCGGCGGTTACTGCTTGAGTAGGACGCCGCCGGGGTGGCCGCGAGTAATGTGGGGAGAGCTGGCATCGCGCTGCCTTTGTCAGGAGCCTTCGTTTGATCGTCTGTGGGTAAAGGTCTCATGGTGGAGTTATGGTTTCTCTGCAAGGGGTGCAGTGGGCACTGCTGCTATGGAATGGCTTACAACGGTCTGGTCTGACACTCCGGGAAAGGTCGTCACGGTCATAGACTCTCGAGAAAGGCGCAGATGTCGCAGCGTGCCGCCGGAGTTGCTGGATGCTTGCAGGCCCGGGATGATTTCGATGGCACCTGCTCCTTGGCGTTGGCGTCCGATGCCATCTGAGCGGTAAATTTCAAAGGTCGAGTGGGATTCCTCTTCGCCCTCAGCGGAAACGCGGATGTGGATGCCATCGCTGAAGACCCGAAAGGCGATGGGCTTCATCGGGATCGGCGTGATTTGTTTGCCGACGAGCTTGAAATGCGCCTGCAGCAAAAAATCGCCCACGTGCTTGAACTCAGCACTCAGAGCTGCCGAGCCTAGGGAAAGGTAGAAAACTATCGCTGCGCTTCTGATCATTCGCCTACATCCCAAAGGGAGTCTGTGCGACTACCAGAAGGATCATAGAAAGTCCCATTTCCGGAGTCGATGATGGGGGGAATTTGATTGACGAGAACATTGAGATTGCTGGGAACCAACGAGCGAATGATGGGCAGCGCGGCGGCGTCATTCGGTAGGTAGGGAATGATCAAGGCAGGTGTCATATTCGCCACTGGCACGGTGGGATTGTCTGCCAAGAACATGCGCTGGGCGATGTGGACGGAGCGCAAATTTTCTGCTGCATCGCGGCCGGCTTTCCAATCGTCGATCCGGCCGAAGACCATGAAGCCTGCGCGGATGAGTGCGAGTAAGACGAGCAGGACAATTGTCATCTCCATGAGCGTGAATGCTCTTTGGAAAACCAGCGGACGGCGGGGTGTTTTCATGACGGGGTATTTGTTAACATTTATTGAATTTCTTGCATAGCGGAAAATCTAAGATCAACCGTTTTTAAAAAGATCGAGAGCTTGGACGAAATTTCTTCGGAATTCTGGATCATCTGCAAAAGTACGGAGATAGAGTAAGGCAGAAACGACAGAGCAAGTGATCACCCCAGCGGAGAAGATCCACCAAGTGACGGATTTGTTCTTAGGGGCGATGAAGGGCACATACCACTTATCACGGTCGAGCACCATGGTGGTGTACATTTGTCCTTGTTCCTTGAGTAGTGCGATCAATACATCTGCGGGTTTGTTACGGGTCGCAATATATAGATGCTTGTAGCGCCGCCCCGGGGCCTCCGGAAGGTCCACGGCTTTGATGCCCTTGGGGACTGATTCGATAGGCCGCAAGGTATGGATATGCGTCTCGTAAACATACTTTTCACGTAGCCAATGATCAAAACGGGTGAGTTGCATTTGATAGGTGTAGTGAAAAGGTAAGGGTGCGTGCAGTTTACCCTGCTTGCATCATTTTTGGTCCCATGAGGAAGATGGGTAGGAACGTGCCGATGAAAACTGCAGCGATAAGGCTGACGGCGATGAGAAGGACCACAAAGCTAAGGGTTGCGGCAAAGGTGGACATGTGATTCTGAAGGTCTTCCTCATACATATCACTTAGCATTTCGAGCTGCGCATCTAAGGAGGCGGATTTTTCACCAATCGCAAGCATGTGGGTAACTTGAGAATCGACGGAGGTATATTTCGCGAAAGCGGTAGAAAGCGGCACTCCAGAGTGTTCATACTTATCAGCCGCAGTGCGGAGTTCTTCATAGAAAGGCGTGTTCCGCACGCTGTTTGCAGAGACGCGGATGGACTTTGCAAGATTGATTCCATTCGAGTGAA
>JAYULG010000447.1:0-1909 GCA_043763755.1 Akkermansiaceae bacterium
AATTTCCAATACGAAACTCCAGAGCAGGCTCCCTTGCTATCACCTTCAGTATTTAATTTTTTCCAACCTGGTTTCTCAAATCCGGGGCCAGTTGCAAGGGCAGGTCTGCTCTCCCCAGAGTTCCAAATCTTCGCAGAAACAAACGCCATGCGGCAGGCAAATCTCAATCTTTCTATCCTCACTTGGGGAATCTGGACGCCAGAAAAACTCACTCCCACCTCAGACCATCTCAAGTATACCCTAAACTTTGCACCACTTGTTGCCATTTTAGACACGCCGGGAATTACGCCGCTGCAAGCCCAAGAGCGCTTGTTAGACTATCTAAATGTAAGGTTTTTATTTGGTGCCATGAGTCCTCAGTTACGTAGCCAAATTCTTGCAGCCTATAGCTCTCTTCCCAGTTGGTATAACTTCACTAATGAGCGACAGGAATCGCGGGTGGAGACTGCCCTATACCTTATCCTCAACTCACCTGAGTTTTTTGTGCAACGATAAATATCTTTACCCATGAATTCCAAATCTTCACCTACCAGCCGCCGGAGCTTTCTTGGTCAATCTGCATGCGCGGGCTTAGGGATGACCGGTGTAATGTCCACTCTTGGGACGCTACGCCTTTTCAATGCGACGCTTGCTGCGCAGGGAGTCCCCACTGGTGACGACTCGAAAATTCTTATCTGTCTTTTCCTTTACGGTGGGAATGATTCCAACAATACTCTTATCCCCAGAGATCTCGCTGCGCATAATGCCTACACCGCAGACCGCGGGATCTTGGCCCTGCCGCGAGCAAATCTATTGCCAATCACTACTAGTAATGGAGATGGCCGCGAATTCGGCCTGCATCCGGCGATGGCACCTCTGCATGCCCTTTATAACTCGGGCAAAATGGCGATGGTATGCAATGTGGGCACCTTAGTGGCACCCATCACGAAAGCTGAATATCTTTCCGGTGGAGCAGCGATTCCACCCCACTTGTTCTCTCACAATGACCAGCAGGTCCAGTGGCAGACATCCGTGCCAGACACTCTCAAAAAAGTAGGTTGGGGTGGGCGGATTGCAGACTTACTCAGTAGCCTAAATGCGGGATCACAAATCTCGATGAATGTCTCAATCGCAGGATCTAACTTTTTCCAAGTGGGTGACCAGGTGTTGCAATATCAAGTCACGCCAAATGGCAGTATTGGCCTAAATGGAGCCGACTATGGCTACTCGCCATTCACCGAAATGTTCCAGCAGAACTCGCAAATGCTTGGGCGGAGTTATGGGCATATCTTCGAGCAAGAGTATGCGAACATCATGAAACGAGGTATCTCTAATGATTCACTCCTCAAAGCGGCGATCGCTGCAAATCCGCTTCCTGCAAATGTGGGAACTTTTCCAAATAGTTTAAATCCACAAGGTGGCCTTAGCCGCGTGGCAAGCCAGCTCAGGATGATCCTACGGATGATCCATGCTCGCGGAGCACTCAACATGAAGCGGCAAATATTTTTCGCGGCGCTGGGTGGTTTTGATACTCACGATGCGCAGCTCAATGATCACGCGGCGCTGCTCGGTGAGCTGAGTAAGGCAGTGGCAGATTTCTATCAGCACACGGCGCAGTTGGGCATCAGTGAAAAGGTGACGTTGTTCACCGCCTCAGATTTTAATCGGACTTATAACAGCAATGGCAAGGGTTCAGATCATGCATGGGGCGGCCACCACATCATCGTAGGTGGTGGGGTAAATGGTGGGCAGCTCTATGGCCAAATGCCAACGCTAGCCATCCAAGGGCCCGACGATACCGGCACGCGGGGAAGCTGGATTCCAAAGGTATCCACAGATGAGATGGCAGCGACATTGGCAAGATGGTTTGGTGTCTCTGCCGGAGATTTACCACTTGTGTTGCCGAACATCGGACGATTTTCCACGACGA
>JAYULG010000448.1:0-27359 GCA_043763755.1 Akkermansiaceae bacterium
ATTTCTTTTTCAGGATCCCATTCGAGCTTTCTACCCGTGCGCAGTGAGATGGTGCCAAGGTGGCAAACGGATGCGGAGCGGTGGCCGATCTCTACATCGCAAATCGGGTCTTTCCTCGTCCGCATGCATTCGAAGAAATTCCCTTTGTGATCATTTGAAAAATAAAGGCGCTGGGCATCATCTGGGAGTGGCTTGGAAAGTAGCTCACGCTCGTTGGCATCCAGTGCGCCGCGGTTCACCCAGATCCAGCCATCCGTGCCTTGGAAGCGGATGCCATTGCGCTGGCCATTCGGGTTCAGAGGCTCGCCGAAAGGGCTATCATCGGTAGTGGTTTTCACGTTGAAGATCACCCCATTTGCATAGCTAAACTTCACCTCATACTCGCTGATTGCGGTATATCCACCTGTTTCTGGAATGGCGAGCGGCCTAGACTCGATGTGAACAGGCGCGGTGAGGCCAATGGCCCAGTAGCCGATGTCCATGTGGTGGGCACCCCAATCCGTCATGGTGCCACCGGAGTAATCATACCAGTTCCGGAACGTGGTGTGGCAGCGCTGTGGCATGTATTCTGCGGCTACAGCTTGGCCTTGCCAGAAATCCCAATTGAGCGGCGCGGGCACGGGCGCGGAGGTGAATGGACCACCCCGCAGGCCAGCGGGAAGCCATACGGTCACTTCCTTCAGCGTGCCGATTCTGCCGTTTTTTACCAACTCACACGCTAGCCTGAAACGCTCGCTGCTGCGTTGTTGGGTGCCAGTTTGTAAAATCACTTGGTTTTCCCGCACGGCTTTGACGACTTGCTTGCCTTCGTCAATCGTCAGGGTGAGCGGCTTCTCGGAATAGATGTCTTTTTTGGCCTTGGCTGCGCCGATATTGATCAGGCTGTGCCAATGATCCGGCGTGCCATTGATCACGGCATCGATGTCCTTGCGCTCGAGAATTTTCCGGAAATCCTGAGCAGCGGCAGGCACTTTCCCTTCTTTGGTAAAAGCTGCTATCGCTTTGTCCAGATGCTCTTGATCCACATCACAAACCGCGACGATATCTGCAAAGCGCAGTGCATCACACGCATCACTTGAACCCATGCCGCCACAGCCGATCAATGCCACTGCGGGCCGCGCATTGGGCGATGTAACCGCGGCAGATTCTGCCGCGCTTGCTAACTCTCGCTCGACGAACCAAAGCGGTAATCCGGTGGTGGCTGCGACTGCTGAGCAACGACGGATGAACGAACGGCGAGAGATATAAAAGGTGGACGGTGGGTTCATAAAATTTGGAATGAATCGGTGCTCTGTAACTAAACGACACCGCACATTCTTTCAAAAGACAAATCCCGCCTCGATGGTCCAGCTCATGGATTTTGAAACACCTCTAGCCGCATGAAGGCGCGGGGAGGCATAGCACCAGGCCTAGGAATCGTCGCTTTGAGAATTTCGGTGCCGTCGCCGTTGTTGAGTGGAAAACCGGAAAGAATCAAAGCCTCATCCCATGGTTGGGCAGTGTCTAAATCTAGGCTGTGTGTGACCCGGTAGGAAATGCCCGCCGGAATCGGGCGCGGGCGCTTGAAGGTGAAAACGGGTGTCTCACTTTCCATGGTCATGGCTGGCATACCGAGCTGGCTTGCGATTGTCGGCGAGAGGCCAAGGGCGAATTCCATGAGGTTCATTATTCCATCACCATCCCAATCTCCGGATGGCGCAGCTTTGGCGAGTTGCGCATTTACAAGACTGCCGAATGCGCCGATCGCCCATGCAGCGTAAGGCGAATCTGCAAGCGTGATCGTGGCACTCAATGGAGCCGCAAGACCGTAGCCGACCCCCGGCGCAAGAGTAAGCGTCCGAGTTTCCTGCCCTTCCGCGAGAGCATCTGCAAGCGCGGTGAGGGTGATTAAAACCGATGCTTGATTTGCAGGAATCACCACGCTGGTAGCCGCGCTCGTGATTGAATAATCGACTAGCGGCGTGGCAGTGCCAGAGGTGGTGAAATTCACGGTAATTGGTTGATCGAGCGGGCCACTCCGGCTGATTCGCCAAGCAGCCGAATCCGCAGTGGATTCGCGAGCGGATGAATCCTCGGCAATGACTGAAACATTGATACTCGTCGGGAAAAGACGCTCGCGAGGCATGATCACGCGCGGGGTGCGGGCACTGCTCCACTCCAGTTTTGCCAAAGCACCGCCGCCAGCTTCGTAAAACTCAAGCCGCACAGCATAGCGACTGCCCGCGATGAGTGAGACGGTGCCAGACCAAGTGGTAGGCCCTTGGTCGATCCACTGGTCAATGATGAGCTGATCATCCACCCACAGCCGTACACCATCGTCAGAAGTCGTGTAAAACGTGTGTGCTTCGGTAAATTGCGGTTGGACTTGGCCCGTCCAGCGCGCGGTGAAGGTATCATTACTGATCGATGGAGCTGGCGATCCGTTCCCCCAATCGAAGTCAACCACCTCGCCATTGCGGACGAGAGTGGCAGCACCATTGAAGGTTTTATTTTGATTCGTAAAATACTCGCCACGCAGACCCGTCCCCACATCCGAGGGCGCAACGCCAAAGCTGGCAGTGTAAGTGGTGTTATTTTCCGGCGTAACGAGCGTCTGTGCATTCGCTCCTCCTTGCGACCAACTGTCAAAACGATAGGCCGTATCAACAAGAAACTGCGGCGAACCGACGCTGAGTTGGCGATTGATGCCGACCACGCCTGATACCACAAAGGGTGTCGTTTGGGAAACACCGTCCAGCGCAACGGCCAGCCCGGCAGGCACCGTGGTGAATGTCATTTCCGATAGCTGCGGGAAAATATCGCGGAACACAGTCCGACTCAGCCCGCCCGAATCGGTAACAGTCAGGTAAATGCGATACCAAACATCCGTCGCAGTCTCGCCCGTATTGTCCACTGTGTAAGTGCCTGCGGTGATGCCACCCGTGGAACCCATGGCTGGGTGAGTGTGGGTATCATGGTGAAAGTCGATTTTCCAAGAATACGCAGATGCCGGGAGCGCGCCGTCTTGGGCATCTGTGGCAGAGCCAGAAAAATTCAGCACCATCCCGCCGCGATACGGCAAATCCGCAGCGGGCGTGAGGATCTCCGGCACCGGGCGGGTATTGGAAGTCACCGTCAAGATCGCATCCGTGGTGGTGGCAAAGCCAAATGTATTCGTCACCACGCAGCGGATAGTGGAGTTGTTTTCCCCAATGACCACCGGACCATAAGTCAAAGTCGCACTCGTTTGGCCGGAAATAAGCATATCATTGCGAAACCACTCGTAAGTGAAAGGCTGTGAGCCTGAGGCAGCTACGTTGAAGGTGACAGTTTCACCCACGGGCACAGTCACACTTTGAGGTTGCGCAGCGATCGTAGGAACTTGGCTGCCGGTGAAGACCACGCGGTAAATTGCGCCATTCGTCGTCGAAGTATTGTCCTGCTGTGAGCCGCCACCCATGCCAGCGCGGGCGGTGTAATACAGAGCACCGTCCGCCGCAACATCGATGTCGATGCAGCGATTCACACCAGTGGCGAAGACCGCGACATCCGAGGCATTCGCGGGATCGATGCTGCTGATTTTTCCATTGCAGTAGTCGGCAAAAAAGTAGCGCCCGATGTAGCTTGCGGGGAAATTGCTAATCGCAGGATTGTAAAAAGCAGCTCCGGTGATCGCACAGCCACCGAACGTGCTGCTATCATGAGCGTAGGCGAAAAACGGATCGCTGTGGTCTGGATCGGAGGACATGCCTTCACTAATGGGCCAACCATAGTCAGCGCCGGCAGCACCCACGTTGATTTCCTCCCATGAGCCGCCACCTACGTCATTGATGAAAAATCTCCCTGTGCCCGGCTGGATGGCAGCGCCGAATGGGTTGCGCAACCCATAGGCCCAAATGGATGGGTCCACACCCGCTTGGCCTACAAACGGATTCGAAGCAGGGATCGAGCCATCAGGGTTGATGCGGAGAATTTTTCCCAGTTTTTTAGCCATGTTTTGGGAGTTGGACGCATTGCCAGCCTCGCCAGTGGCAATGTAAAGGTGCCCATTCCAGAAATACATCGCACCTCCATTATGCACGGAACCATCGAGATTATCTGTCTGGATGAGGATCAATTCGCTGCCAGCGGACACCACATTGCCGTTTGCGGTGAAGCGGCTCACACGGTTCCGCACAGGCGCTACCGAGGAGGTGTAAAACACGTAGATATAGTTATTCGTCGCGAAGTTCGGGTCAAACGCGACACTCTGCAGGCCACGCTCATTCGAGTTATTCACCGCAAGTGTGGCAAAGGGCGTGGCGAGAAGCACGCCGTTTTGAATAATGCGAATGCGCCCGGCTTTCTCACAAACGAAAATGCGGCCATCCGGAGCGATTGTCAGCCCAGTAGGATCTAGCCCCGACGCGATCTGGGTCTCCGCAAAATTAGCGGGTAGCGTAGCCGCAGCGAGACTTCCGCCCAATAGAATTGTGATCAGCGAAATTTTACACAAGGGATTCATACAATGGATTTTTTTTGAATGTCAGGACCGATAGAGCAAGCAACGGCGTGGATTAGCGCAAGTAGAGATAACCTGTGATGGAGAATATGCGAACTGATAAAAACTAAACTGCTCGGCCGGAAAACTACCTTACACAGCACCCGATTACAAGAAGTCACGCAGCACCATTGCGAGACAAGAACTCAGATGTGACGATACCGTCACTCGTACCACTGCGTGGTTGTGGATTCTCTCTCGTCTTCGGCGACCTAAAAAGATCGCACAGGCCTCGAGCCCCGAAAGTAGGTGAGGATACACCCGTGCGACGCTCCACAGACTGCAGCCCAAAAAATTTGAACAATTACTCAAAATCCATCAGGACTTGTTAGGTCATTTTCCAAATGCAAGAAAACACAATAATAGCACCATCGAAACTATGATGATTTAGCGGAACAATCTTTCTATGCAAAAAACTAGTGGCCTATGCAGGGTCGAGCTACCTAGGCCAAAAGTTTATGAACAGATGGTATGAAAGCATCTAAAAATTTAGCGGCGGCGGCGCAACAGTGAGAGAATGCCGAGCGCGCCCACGAGAACTGAGCTTGGCTCAGGGACCAATATGAAATTTCCGCCAAAGTCTGCCGGGCTGGCGACGACCGTATCACCGCCTGTCCAATTTGCATCGGTGTTCAGGGCAGCGAGTATTTCTGCCGAAGAATTGAAACTCCTCGGACCATTGTAGCGGACATTGTCTAGTGCTGTTTCCAGTGCAATGGCTGAGGTTCCATCTGTGAGAGATGAGGGAAGGTAACTATTCGCTGTATTCCCAACACCCGTGGTCTGCCAGTTTCCGGATGCTTGGCCCCAGAGGAAGCCGCCACCATAGACTGTAACTCCGGTAGCGTCTCCGTCGTAATTTCCTGCAATATCGTTGAGAGTAATCATACCCTGATATGCAAATAGATTCTCTCCACCAATTCCTAAAGTCATCTCCGCACCCGATACAGTTCCAGTGATTGTACCGTTAATGAGTTCGAAGTGATTGTCGATATCGTCATACATTACTACCGTACCCACAGGAATTGTCACGTTCGTAGTCCATGAAAGTGGACCTGGAGTTGGAGTATCGCCGAGGTGTTCCGTCCACCGGAAACGCGTTAAATTTACTGGTTCCCCGTACGATGAATCCGTGAAATGAATCACCTCGCCGGAACCGATCGTGCTCGTGACTACGAAGGCAAAGTGTTCCGCCTCATCGGAGTTAGCACCGATAAAGGCAATTGAACCCGAGGAAATTGCCGCATGACATATTGATGTTGCACCAAGACTGAAAATGGTGAGTAGGAGTATTGTATATCTCATAATTTTATAGAGAATGACGGGGAGATGACTTGCTGACTATTCTTGCTCACCTCCACTTGAATCACTACAGAGTGACATTTTCGACAGAATTGAAGGCCCCGCTGATGACCATACTTTTTCGCTGAGAGACTTCACGAATTGTAATGAGGCCAAGGTATTCTCCGAAATATGAAACCCACCTCATGCAGGCATCGGATGGTTCGTTGTATTGATCAAATATCCCACGACAACTTCTATTACCCCCATGAAAATTTACCTATCGGTTTCTGTGCTGCGCCGCATCGCTTTTTTCGTTTTACCACTTGGCTATCTGGCCATTGCGAATCTGCTGCCAGCAAGCGAACCCACTGGCACCACGCAAAGTCTGGCACTGCATCTTTCAAAAAATGGGCAGGAAATGGCGGTGACGGTGCCAGCCAGCGTGAGCTTGGTGACAATTCAGTGCTTTGTCCCAAGGACGGGATGGGAAAATTTTGCGAAAACGGCTACTCAGACTGGAGTGATGAAATTCAAATTGCCGCGCAGCCAAGCGGGTAGCAAGTGGCGGGCGATTGGATGGTCCAATGTCGCGCCGCCCGCCGTGAGGAAGTTTCCAAATCTGTTTTACCAAGGTGCACACACTTTCGGCCCAATAGCCCCGCAAGCGGCTCCCATGGCAGTGAGTTTTCAACAATCTTTCCTCACAAGTTTTTCCTCGAATGCGAGTGATTCATTAGTGCCTAGGAGTATCAATACCCCGTTCATAGACCATCCTGTGGAAGCGGATATCTGGCGCACGGATGGCGATACCGTTTACTTTTTCAACCAGCTCCGAGGTCTGCAAATTCTTGATTTGAGCAAGCCATCTGATCCACGGCTCACGGCATCTCTGCGGCTGCCTTATGTGGGACAAGATATGTATTTGCTACCTGCCAGCGGGACCTCTCGCAGTCTGGTGCTATTATCCCAAAGCTGGGTAGTAGGCATTGGTCAACAGACTCGTATCAATGTGGTGAAAGTTTCTGGCACGCGAATTGAAATCACCCACATTCAAAACGTCACCGGATATCTAACTGATAGCCGCATGTTTGGAAATCGCCTAGTGTTAGCGACTCATGAATGGAGCGACTCCGAAGGACGCCGGAGCTGCCGCTGCCGGCTTTCTGAATGGATGATCACACCCGGTGCGGCTCCGTTAGCGGCTGGCGAAACGCTGGTGGACGGACAGTCCCCGATCATCGCGGCTGGCTCGGATTGGCTGGCGCTCGCAGTCGTAAAAGACGCGAGTGCTAGGATGAGTGTAGTATCAATTTTCGCAGTGCGCCCGGCGGGACTCACGAAAATGGCGGGCCCCATCAAGACAGAAGGCCAAGTGGAAACTAAATTCGGCATACACTGGAGCGACAACGTGCTCACCACCATTTCTGAAAGCAACGGTAAAGGTAATTGGTGGGCGGCACCTGTGACGGTTTTAGAAAATTTCCGCGCAATGGCACCAGAGGTTTCCCCCGCGCGGACGGTGGCGAGTGACCTCCTTGGGCGCTTGGAACTTGCCCGTGGCGAAGGGCTATTCGCCACTCGTTTTGCAGGAAAAAAAGCCTACGCCGTCACTTTCTTGCGGACGGATCCACTATGGGTCATCGATCTCTCAGACGCAGCGAATCCGATCATCGCCGGGCATTTGGAAGTGCCAGGCTGGTCCACATTTCTTCAGCCCATGGGCGATCTATTGTTCTCCATTGGTTTCGAATCCGGCACCGTCGCTGCGTCCTTATTTGATGTCGCGGATCCCGCAGCTCCCACGCTCCTGCGCCGGCTGAATCTGGGTAGCCCCGGCTCATTTAGCGAGGCGACGTGGGATGAAAAAGCCCTGCGAGTGCTACCGGATGCGAGCTTAGCGATGATTCCGCTTTCCAAGCACAATGATGGTCTCCGCAGCGACGTATCCTCAATCCAGCTCGTGGACATCGATGTCAAAGCACGAGACCTACGCCTGCGTGGGAAAATCAACCACGCCTTCAATGCCCGCCGCGCCGATCTTTTAAAAAACGCGGTAGTCTCCATTTCCCAACGCGTGCTTACCACTGCGGACATTTCAGACCGTGATTCACCTCGTATTCTCTCCGAGGTCTCGTTGGTCTGGACGGTAGACCGAGCCATTCCAGCAGGTGGGCATTTACTCCAGATCGAGGATGGGAACTACTTTGAACCTGCCGCGCTCCGCGTATCTAGTGCAACCGCCACTGAGGCTATCCTAGCAGAAATCCCGCTGGGTATTGGGACCGTCCGCGGGGCTGATTTCCGCGCGGGGAAACTTTACATTCTACGGGAGGTCCCACGCACCTATGAGGGCCAAGCAGGGCTACCTATGATCTCCACGGCGTTTTCCGAAGCTCAGCTCGCGCTTGATGTATATGATGCTTCCGCCCTACCAAGTTTAGCACTTTTAGGGACTTGCGCGACACCACTCAAGTTCGGCATGCAGTTGGCAGAAAACAAACTTTTCTGGCCACAGCCTACACGCCCAGCGGTGGTCATAAGTCCCCTGTCCTACTCCTACGCTTTCTGGGGATGGGGCGGAGACATTGCAAATGATGCGATATCTATATTCCAAATGCCTATCACAAGTAGCGTCGTATCATTCGCATCGATAAGCAACATGAGCATTGACCCAGCCCCCTATTTTCAAGCGCAAAAAGCGCCCAGCCTCATCACCTTTGACACGAGCGTAGCCACTGCTCCAGTGGCGCATGTGGCAGTCTCCCTTGGCGCGGACGGCCTCTCGACCAGCGGCGTGATCCGTGCAGCAGATGGGCTAATGGTCATCGGCATAAGTCAAAACGCAGCCCTCCCCACACAAGGCTATCTCTCGTATTTTGAGACTCGCCCGATGGTCTGCGTCATTGATGTGGGCAGCAACCGATCCCCGAACATCCGCCCACTCATTGATCTGCCAGGCGAGCTATTTGCCATCACAGAACTCGATGCCAGAGGATTCCTCGCCATGACGCGCCGGGCTGGGCTACAGAATTCCACTCGGCTCGAAGTAAGTGCGTGCAATGGCTTTAACGCCTTCCTCATCGCCGGATTCACCGAGAATGGCTACCCCATCGCCGCTGCTGCCGGGCGGCGTTTATTTGTCGCGCGGCCCACGGGTTTGCAAATTTTCAGATTGTCTAACAAAGGCAAGTGGCTCACCCACTCACTGATCGATGTGGGATGGCAGCCTAGCGCTCTGCACTGGGCAGAAAATGTGCTCATCGCCGCCAACGCGGACTCCATCTGTGCGACTGATGCGAATGGGAATTCACTGCAAAAATGGCAGTTGCCCACTGCGAGTGCCGCCTTAGATCGCAGCACCCTAGATGCGGCTGGTGCCTTGTTGATTCCCTTCGGTCCATACGGCGTTGAGCGATTGGAACGATGAATTTCAGCCCTCTCTTAGAATATCGTTAGCGAGTAAATCGAGCCAATTGGCGAGCTCTGCGGCTGCCCTGGTGTCTGGAAGCTGATCAAGGTCTTCTAGATTCCAGCGGTAAACATTTTGATAGCCATCCCAATGGCTCTGGGCACCGCAATCACGCATCCATGTGCTAGCTTGACGATTTTCCGTAAGAGAATATGCCACGAATTGACGCACACCTTGGCGGATAGCGGCGAGCCATAGCACTGCGAGGAGCAAGGTGCCGATGCCGCAGCCATGATCGCCATCAAGGACCGTGGCAGAAAACTCAGCTTCGTCTGGGTTTTGGGCACTCCGCCACCAACTCGCCACACCCACACCGGGAAAGGCTCGGGTGGGAATGAGCACGGCCCAAGCTTGGTGGGTGGCTGGCTTTAAATCAAGCAGCCGATCTAACATTTTCTCGCCGATGACTTCACCCGTGTGAGTCCAAAAACGATTGTAGCGGGCTTGCGGTGAAAGCCTGCGGTAGGCTTCTGCAAGATGCTCGCGGTCTTCTGGCAATAGCGCCCGGACAATCACGCGAGTGCCATTGCGAAGCTGAAGTGAGAGTAGCACAGGTGGCATGAGCGGAGTGTGGTGAGATGATCTAGCAGCCTCAGGGCAAAAGTTTTGAAAGTGGTTGATGCGTCTCGCCGCAACTTCATCCTCGCCATTGCTGCGAGACGCAGCAACCACGGGCCGCGCTATATTTCACGAGCTAGCCTCGTGGTTTTCTGGCGGAGCAGGAATTTTGCTGGGCTTACCCATGTAGGCGGGAAGATCGACACCTGCGTTTTTCGCCAGCTCATGGAGTGGTGGAATAGACCCAGCGAGACCTGCGAGAAAGCCGGCAGTGGTCGTTTTCCCATCGGCTCCAGAGCCGCTGTCCCAGACGGTAATTTTATCGATCTTGAGATTGGAAATTGCTTTGACTTGCTCTTCGATCAGCTTGGGAAGTTGCTCAGTGACCATTAGCTTAGCAGCCTGCTCCGCGCTTCCCGCCGCGGCGACGATGGCGCGGAAACCATCCGCACGCGCTTGGAGCTGGGCGAGCGTTCCGGCGGCTTGAGCTACCATGACGGCGCGCAGACCATCGGCCTCGCCCTGCTGGGTGAGGCGCTGGCGAGCTCCTTCGCCCTCAGCGGTGAGCTCGATGCGGCGCTTTTCCGCCTCGGCTTGGAGTTCTATCTTCAGACGCTCAGCCTCGGCGGTGAGGCGGACGCGGGTTTTCTCAGCCTCGGCAAGGACCTCGATTTTCTTTTTCTGGATCTCCGCCTCGACGATGACGGTGGCCATCTGGGTGGCTTCATCGCGCTTGGCGCGCTGGCGTTCGGCGGATTCTTCGGACGCGTAGGATTCTTCGAGGGACTTGGCTGCGGCGACTTTTTCCGCAGCCGTGGCGATTCTCATGGCCTCAGCCTCGCGCTCACGGCGGGAGGCATTGGAGTTGGCAATTTGCACGGCGGCTTCATTTTCGCCCTGCACGGCATGGGCCATGGCAGCGGCTACGGAGACGCGTTTTTCACGGTCGGCCTCAGCAGATCCGATGTCGCCATCACGCTCTTGTTGGGAAACTTTGACCTTGGCCTCATTGATGGCGCGGGCAGCCGCTTCCCGCCCGAGGGCATCGATGTAGCCGGATTCATCCGTGATGTCTTGGACGTTCACGTTGATGAGGCGGAGTCCGACTTTGCGCAGTTCCACCTCCACGCCGTTGGCAATGTTGGCGATGAGTTTGTCACGGTCCGCGTTGATTTCCTCAATCGGCATGGTGGCGATGACCACGCGCATTTGGCCGAAAATGATGTCCTTCGCGAGTTCTTGGATCTGGGTCATGTCCTGGCCTAGCAGGCGCTCTGCGGCATTTTCCATGACGCCCGGCTCGGTGCTGATGCCGACGGTAAAAGTGGACGGGGTATTGACGCGGATGTTCTGCTGCGAGAGGGCACCGCGTAACTGGATATCGATGGGGATAGGCGTGAGACTGAGGTAAGCAAAGTCTTGAATGACAGGCCATACAAAGGCGGCACCACCGTGGAAACAATTCGCGGATTTTTGCCCACCCACTTTGCCATACACCACAAGGATGCGGTCCGATGAGCAGCGCCGATAACGGCTAGCGATGAAAACCAAGGTGCCAAAGACGATCACGGCGAGAACCGCGATGAGAATAATGATGGATAAGCCAGGCATAAGAGAGGGAGAACTAGTGAGTGGGAGAAACGACGAGGAGATTTTTTCCTTCTACGGAGTTAACAACGATGGCGGCGAGCGGCGCAAGTGATTGCTCAGCCTCGGTCACGGCAAGCACGGTGGAGAGCCGCCCTTGAATCATGATTTCCACTTGGCCTTGGCCAGCGCGGTTTCCGGGGATGGTGACGTAAACTTGGCCGGTTTTACCAATCGCATTTTTATAGTCCAAGGTGCCATCTGAGCGGAGCGACATCAGCAACCGCATCATCAAAAAAATCACCCCCATGAATGAAAATCCCGTCGCCACCGCGATGAAGATCACCCTATTGAGGGGAAATCCGTCCCCCAAAAACAGCGCACCCGCCCAGCCAAAGCCGACTAGAAATGCCACCACCGCGCGGACGGAGAGCAGTTTCACCCCATCCACGGCATTCCCGTCACCATGGCCAGCACTGTGATCCAAATCGTGCCCCGAGAACATGGAACCGACGAACATTAGAACCTGCACAATGCTAGCAACAATGGCGATCCCCCAGAAAACCTGCGACGGGCCGATCAGCGATTCCCACCATTGCGTCATGCCGATGTTGCTATCAGGAGCGCCGGGCCGCATCCACTTCAAAATCGCCATTTTCCCAAACCCTCATCTTTTCAATGCAATCATTCATTGGTGCATCTCCGGAGTTTAGCACTTCGGGGCCGCCGAACTCATATTGTTAGTTCACTTTCATCACGTTATGAATGATGAGGCAAGGGGAGTGAGAAAATCCGCACGGAGAATTTCGCCTGGATGGATGGGAGCATGGGTTTTCATGTTAGATCCAGTGTTATTCTACGATTTCGACTACATGGGGCTATCCGTTTTCCCTTGAGTGCTTCGAGGCGATTGCCAGGTGGGAGGGCGAAGTGGCAGAGTTCGCTAACGACATCAATTTGGGCGAGTTTCCGCAGAACAATGCGTTGGATCTCCGGCGGAAACAATTGGCTCGCCCGCCTCCGGAATAGAAGCGCGGTTTGCTTGCACGGAAAAGAGCGAATCATGGTCTTGCTTGCTTCACTCAACGTGTTGACGCACGGCGGCTTGTCCTCCACGCTGGAGACATGAGCGCAGCGCCAGTCGTCGGAATCATTATGGGGAGCACATCGGATTGGCCGACGATGGAGCATGCTGCGCGGACTTTGCGTGACTTCGGGGTGGCGTGGGAGGCGGAAGTGGTGAGCGCACACCGCACTCCGGAGAAACTGGTTTCTTATGCGAAAAGTGCGCGTGGCCGTGGCTTGAAATGCATCATCGCCGGGGCAGGTGGTGCTGCCCATTTACCCGGGATGACTGCCGCTATCACAGACATTCCAGTGCTGGGCGTGCCAGTGGAATCCAAAGCGCTGCAAGGCGTGGATTCTCTGCTTTCCATTGTGCAGATGCCGGCTGGGATTCCTACTGCTACGTTTGCGATTGGTAAGGCAGGCTCGGTAAATGCTGCGCTTTTTGCAGTGGCGATGCTTGCCATTGAAAATCCGGATCTCGCGCTCAAGCTCGCCGAGTTCCGTAAAAACCAGACTGCCGCCGTGAATAACGCCGCGCTGCCGCCCCTTGAGCCGATCTAACATTTTCATGCCCGCATCTTTTGTTTCTATCCAGCCGCCGCAATGTGTCGTCGGTGTCATCGGCGGTGGCCAACTGGGCCGCATGATCGCCCTCGCAGCGCGCCGCATGGGCATCCGCATCGTTATCTGGACGGGCGGCCTTGAGGCACCTGCCGTGGAGTGCGCGGATGAAGTGATCGATCTCCCTTTCGATGATCCCATTGCGCTCGCAGATTTTTGTAGCCGCGTGACGGTCTCCACCGTGGAGTTTGAAAACATCCCGCGCGAGACTTTGGAAAAAGTCGCAAAATGCACCGGCCTGCATCCCTCGCCGCTTGCCATATCCATCTGCCAAAACCGCGAGCGTGAGAAGAATTTCCTCCGTGAGCACAAAATCCCGCACACCTGGTTTGCCGTGATTTCCTCTGCCGCAGATCTCGCAGCCGCCATGGCAGAACTCAATGGCGGAGGAGTGCTGAAAACCGCAGACTTTGGCTATGATGGCAAGGGCCAGCTCAAGATAGAAGGCCACGAAGATCCCGCGGAAATCTGGGCAAAATTCGAGGCGCCACGGGCAGTCTTAGAAGCATGGGTGCCGTTTGAAAAAGAAATCTCGATCATGGCCGCGCGAGGTGCAGATGGCAGCATCGTCACCTACGAACCCGCAGAAAATCGCCACCGTCACCACATCCTAGATGTCTCCATCGTGCCAGCTCGCATCTCGCCTGCCGTGGCGCTAGAAGCTGCTGCCATCGCTCGCCGTATCGCCGAGGCGCTCGATTACCGAGGCATCCTCGGGGTGGAATTTTTCCTAAACCGGGATGGCTCACTGCTCGTCAATGAGATCGCGCCCCGTCCTCATAACTCGGGACATCACACGCTGGATGCCTGCGCCACTTCGCAGTTCGCCCAGCAGCTCCGCGCCGTCATCGGCCTGCCACTAGGCTCCACACGGCTGCTCTCACCAGTAGTCATGCTAAATTTATTAGGAGACATGTGGCCGCAGGAAATGACTCCGCCGGACTGGACGGCACTCTTCGAAGATGGTGAGGCCTGCCTCCATCTTTACGGTAAGCGCCATGCCCGTGGCCGCAGGAAAATGGGCCATGTGAATTTCCTCGGAGCCACAGTGGAAGATGCCCTCGCCCGCGCAGAAGCGCTCAAAGCGCAGTGGCTTACGGAATGACTCGCCCCGCCCGTGCCACATTTACCTGACATTTCCTCCTTCCTTGGCGACTACGGGTGGAAAGACCGCTTCGAAGACGAGCTCCTTGCCGCTGCGCATCCCCTAGTAAGCAAGGTGCGGGATCTACGGATGGATGAAACCGCGCCTCGAGCCATCAGCCTCATCGGAACCGTGGGCAAGGACGAGACTGAGGTGAATCTTTGGCACGCAGGAAATACCTGGGATTTTGAAACCTTCTGCTCCTGTGAGATTGGCAGCTTTTGCCATCATGCCGCAGCCCTCATCATGCGTGCTGCCAAGGAGCGAGACCCCTCACGCCTCTCAGGGCGCAATATCGCAGGTGCCATCGCCGCAGCGCTTCCCTCAGCCAGAGAGCTGATGAAAGACCCGCCGCCCGACTTGCCTAGGCTACGCTATGAGCCACGCTTCGAGCTCAGAGTCTCGCGCGAACCGGTGGACCGCGCCACTCGCCTCCTGCTCCAGTCCCTAGGCCAGCCTGAGCTGGATTTCTGGATTTCTGCGGAGGCATGGGCCATCTACGATAGACATCGTATTTCACTCCGCTCCGCCGCCCCAGATTGGATAAGCTCCATCACGGAGGCAGATGGCCAGCCCGCCATTCTCCAGCACGATGCCGCTGCCGAGACGGCCGCCACCCAACAGCTCCGCGATACCGGCCTGTCCTCGCTCCAATCAAATTCCGCATGGCGATTTCTCCTCAACTTGAAATCCCGCGATGCCCATAAAACCAGCACGCCAGACCGCTGGTTTCCCGATCCTAGCCGCGTCCCTACCGATGCATTCTGGCACCAATTCCGCGGGGAAATGGTCACCCGCCTAGAGTCGCTGGGATGGTTTGTCACCGTTTTAGACAACGTCGGCCACCGCGTGCACGAGGCAGATCCCGCCAAGTGGGATAGCTCGCTTTCCCCCGGCGATGGCGGCTGGTTCAGTCTTTCCGTGGGCTTTGATGTGGCGGGCCAGCGTTACGACCTACTGCCCATCCTCGCGGGTTTGTTAGAAAATGACTTCCTCGAAGAAACCTTGGATCGGCCAAACAACGGCCACATTTACGCCCCCTTGCCCGATGGTGATGCCTTGAAACTTCCCATCGGCCGCGTTCGGAAAATTCTCAATCACCTCGCCGCGCTGATCGATCCCAAGTTCCCAGACAAGGCTCGCCTCCACGCCCTAGATGCTGCCTCCCTCGCCGGGCTGGAGGGCATGGGCATCGCTAGCCCGCCGGACCTCGCCACGCTAGCCAGCAAGCTTCAAAATTTCTCCGGCATCGATGCCGTGCCCACTGCCACTAGCCTACAAGCCACGTTGCGAGACTACCAGCTCGCCGGATTTCACTGGATGCAATTTCTCGCCCGCCATGGTCTGCACGGCATTCTCGCCGATGATATGGGCCTCGGAAAAACTCTCCAGACCCTCGCCCACATCCTCACGGAAAAACAATCCGGCCACTCACGCGGCCAGCCCACCCTCGTCATCGCCCCCACCTCCGTCGTACCGAATTGGCGGGCAGAAGCGCTCAAATTCACCCCA
This sequence comes from Akkermansiaceae bacterium, assembly GCA_043763755.1. GTDB lineage: Bacteria > Verrucomicrobiota > Verrucomicrobiia > Verrucomicrobiales > Akkermansiaceae > Luteolibacter. The sequence goes on from JAYULG010000448.1 coordinate 15,763, forward strand.
GATCTCCGCGTGCTCATCCTCAATGGGCCAGACCGGAAAAAGTACTTCCGCTCCATCCCCCACGCCGATCTCGTTCTTACCTCCTTTGCCCTGCTCCAACGGGACATCGAGAAACTCGCAACCGTTCCCTTCCATCTCGTGGTGCTCGATGAAGCGCAATACATCAAAAACCCGCGCTCGAAAATCGCCCAAGCCGCCAGCAAGCTCAATGCCAGAAACCGCCTTTGCCTCTCCGGCACACCCATTGAAAATCACCTCGGCGAACTATGGAGTTTGATGAATTTTCTCGTCCCCGGGTTCCTAGGCACGGAAGACGCATTTAACAGCCGTTTCCGTAACCCCATCGAGAAAAACGGCGATACGGAGCGCAATGAAATCCTTAAAACCCGCGTCGCCCCACTCATCCTGCGCCGCACCAAAGATCAAGTCGCCAAGGAACTCCCGCCCAAAACTGAGCTCGTCCACCTCATTGAGCTAAACAGCGGCCAAAAGGATCTTTACGAAACCGTGCGCGCCACCATGAACAAACGTGTCCGCGAAGCCATCGCCGCCCGTGGCATCGAGCAATCACAAATTGTTTTCCTCGATGCCCTGCTCAAGCTCCGCCAAATTTGCTGCCACCCTGCGCTGCTGCCCGAGGATTACTCGAACGATGTAGTAGAATCCGCTAAACTGGATTTCCTCACAGAACTCCTCGCCGTGCTCATCGAAGAAGGCCGCCGCATCCTCCTGTTTTCCCAATTCACCACCATGCTCGGCCTCATTGAGGCGCATCTGATCCGAGAGAGAGTCCCCTATTTAAAACTCACCGGTGCTTCCAAAGATCGCGGGAAACTCGTCGAGGATTTCCAGACTGGTAAAGCCCCCATCTTCCTCATTTCGCTAAAAGCCGGCGGCACCGGCCTCAATCTAACAGCCGCCGACACCGTCATCCATTACGATCCATGGTGGAATCCCGCCGCAGAGGCCCAAGCCACAGACCGCGCCTACCGCATCGGCCAAGACAAGCCTGTCTTCGTCCACAAGCTGCTCTGCCAAGACACCGTTGAGGAACGCATCCACAAGCTCCAACAAGAAAAAGGCAAACTCGCCGCTGGCATTCTCGCCAACGCAGACATTTCAAACCGCCTCGATGCCGCCATGGTGCGGACTTTGTTAGAGGGGTGAGTTCATTAAAGGCCGGAGGACGGGCTTCCAGCCCGTCACGGAAGGCGGGTATCTTGCCTGCCGAATACTTCCACATACCGCGATTGCTATTCGCGCAGAATCGCGGAATAAACCTCTCTCTCCCATTTCAACTCATGACCACTAGCGACCGCGAATTTCTCTTCCACCTGCTTGAAACACCCAGTCCAACAGGATTTGAAATGCGGGGGCAGCAGGTTTGGGCAGACTGGATCAAGGCGTACGTGCCTGATGTAGCGTGCGATGCCTATGGTTCCACATGGGCCACTCTGCTAGGCAAGAGCGAGCGCATCATCATGTTAGAAGCGCATGCGGATGAGATCGGCTACATGATCAAGCATATTGATGAGAAGGGTTTTCTCCGCATTGATCGTATAGGTGGTTCGGATGCCGCCACTGCTCGTGGCCGCCGTTTGACAATACTGGGCGATAAAGGCTCGGTCTCTGGCATCATTGGGAACACCGCCATCCACCTCCGGCGCGATGAAGCAGGGCAGGAGAAGGCCCCCGCTGTGCACGACTTATGGGTGGATGTGGGTGCATCAAGCTCAGCAGAGGTCGCCTCGCTTGGGCTGCGGGTCGGCCATCCTGCGATTTATCAGGACGGGCCGATGGAGCTGGCGCATAAGCGCATCATCGGCCGCGCACTCGATAACCGCATCGGTAGTTACATCATCGCCCAAGTGATGAAGCGTCTCGCTAGCGGCAAAAAGAAACCGCCCTTCACCGTTATTTGCCTCAATGCTGTGCAAGAAGAAATCGGCGGCAATGGTGCAATGATGGCCACTTATCGGCTCAAGCCACAGTTATGTATTTGCCTCGATGTCACCCACGCAACGGATACGCCGGGCATCGATAACCACAAATTCGGCTCGGTGAAACTTGGCAGAGGTCCCACAATTTCTCATGGCACGGCAAATCACCCACATGTGGTGCAGCGCCTCATCGACTGCGCAGTAAAAGGAAAACTCCCCGTCCAGCACGAAGCCAGCAGCCGCTTCACTGGCACAGATACGGATAAAATTTTCCATTCCCGTGAAGGTATACCAAGTGCCTTGGTGTCCTTACCCTTACGCTGCATGCATTCTGTAGTGGAGACAGCTCACCTTGATGATATCAAACATACCATTGAACTCCTCACGGCATTTGTAGTTTCGCTCTCCGAGAAGGATCAATTTTTTCAAACTCTGAAGTAGTCCAAGTCACATAAATGACTTATCCCAGTTTGTATCTGTGACAGTGTAGAACGGTAGTGACTAGGCATTCATCTCTGCGACTATCGAATCAAGAGAAGGCCATGTTCCTGCGAGCTTCGCATTTCTTGAAAACTGAATTAGCAAATATCCGTAAGCTGTTGCGCACGTCAAATAAACGAATGATCGGCAAACCACAGAAACCGATAGCACTTTATTAGAGCTAGATTGTCTCACCTTTAGGTAACCGATTAACACTCCGCAAAGTTCAGCCATTGTTCCTGAGTCTTGAGTGGTTGAGTTACCAAGTAATTCGAAATCAGCATTGATTTCCGCATGACCCACATAGCCACTGAGAGCTGCAAGCTGGTCGATAGGATTACTATACATAAAGATTTTTTAAAATATTGTCAGAACACCAAAACACACTTAGATGCGAGCAAGGCAGTATTCAAGACAAGGTCTATCTCCTTCGATCCATTCTCCATCGCCCGAAGCGAGAAGTCCATGGTCTGCAATTAAGTGCCCCATCGTGAGAGTCGAATATTCTTTTTCAATAATCATCCCGCTTGTTTCCTCTTCGATCTTAAGAATGCTCACAACATCCAAATAATATAGATGTGCGAACTCGACTTCTCTTATGATAGCGGCTTTTGTATCCGCATCTACGTTTCCCATCAAGGTGCCATTGGTAAGCATCCAAGTTTGGCCGAGATCTTTCTCTCCGGCATCCGGATCGAATTGTGTGGTAGTTTCTAAATTCACAATTTATTAGATCGCACAAAGGTTTTCTTGGTTATACCCTTCAATTTTTAGGTTGTATCCTGTGATTTCCGTGGTTGCCCGAATAATCGCCTGACACAGTTTTTGATCGGAAAATTCCGTATGACTATCCACAAGATGGAGTGACTCAATTCCTTCATCTTTCAAGAGCTTACCAGGAACTTTTAGAAACACCTGATAAGCTAGAACATTACCATCTATACCACCTTTGCTCAATTTTTCGATCTGGGAGATGATCGGCTGGAGCTTGAAGCGCTTCGGATCTGGTTTGAATGGACCGCGCTTGGTTAAAACAGGCTTTTTGTTTGTTCTATGATGAGTCGCCAAATTTGAGTTCGTGGCTTGAGCAGCATTGTGCTTGGCTATTTGATTTGCAGCAGGCAATGCGGGTGCATCTACGTCAGAAATCCAACCTATGATCATGTTTTTCTTTGGAGCCATCTGCGGGAATTCTCCCAAACATATGTGAACTGCCGTCGGGGAACTTGTAGTTGTTGAAACTTGATCTGCATCTTTGTCATTTCCCAAGGTTCCAAGCGCCAATGTTGAAAGGCTTCCTTTCAACAACTCGCGGACTGATTTCCCGGGTGGCAGCGGCACCTCTTGTGCACTGTGATTCTCGTGGATCAATCCGTTTGCGAGAAGCTCTAGAATGGCACTGCTAGCTTCGCTCTCAGGTAGAGAAATGCTCTCTGCAAAGTTAAGGAATGATGTTTCAAGCTGTAGCAGAGAAAGGGACGAAGCAACAGTCCAAGAGGATCTTCGCATACTCAATTTCTCAGATTTTTCATCAAAATCAGCGGCCATTACATAGCGCGGGTAGGTAGCTAGTTTCATATCGATTTTTAATTATGGGTATAAGAAAATCCTAATCAAACAAAGTGATCAATAGTATCGCTGGATGCCCATGCCACTTGAATGGGACTTTGAGAAACGCTGTGGAATGTTTAAGAGATGGGTCAAGCGCTGCATTTCCAGTCGCTAGTGGTGGGTGAATGATCAATCGCCTACCAAAGTGCTCACGGGCATTTGCAGCGACGGTGTTGGCAATCTCACCTGCAATATCGATTCGGATTTCCTCGGTGCGACTTGGTTCAAAGATAAAGCTTAGTAAATCATCCGTGAACTCCTTGGTGAAACTGAGAGCAATCCACCCATTGATCGGGCCTTCCACACTGATACAACCATTGTAAGCATGGAGTCTTGGAAGGACGAGATCGATAGTAGGGTCTCCAAAAGTAGGCGTGACGCGACTCAATGTCGTCAAACAACGAGACATCATTTTAATAAAAACACCTACACTTTCAGAGATCTCTGAACTCGTCATGCTACTGGTCATTTGCTTTTTCTAATGAGATTAACAAACGCGATGAGTAGTTGTTCCACTCGATGGGTAGGACAAAACAGGGCACGCCATGTGCTGCACGTACAGACTCGTTAGGACCATGAAGTAGAAATGGCGTAGAGATCATGAATCCACTACCAAGTGCCTCCTTGGCATTTCCGGCAAAGGTGTTTGCAATTTCACCTACTAACTCTCCGCAAAGGTTATCATCAATTTCTTTCTCGCCAATGGCAGTGAGCAGGTCCTTGAGATTCGCGCGAGAAGCGGTGAAGTAAACATTTCCTCGATAATTTCCTGATATTCCGATGACAGCAGAAAATTCCAATGCGAGCTGATCATTTGCGGAGCCTAGATAGGATGTCCTCAAGGTAGCGGGAGTGCCAGTGGTAGTCACAAAGTAACGGATCACGCTTGAGGCGAATGTTTTTAAAATCGACTCTTCTTCCTGTTGGTTATTCATTATGGGTGGGTTTGATTAGAAGAGATCATCAATGGCCTCTAGCAGACTATCCGCGGTAATGGGCTTCAGGAGGAACCCAGAAGCACCACGCTTGACGGCCTCTACAGCGGTGGGTTTATCCGCAAGAGCTGAGACCATTAGGATGACTGCATTTTTATCCATCGAGAGGATGAGTTCTACAGCCGTAAGACCATCCATATCTGGCATGGTGATATCCATGGTGACGACATCTGGCATGTAGTTTTTATATTCCGCAACTCCGAGCCTGCCATTGGCAGCCACGCGCACTTCGGAGAAACGCTCAGAAGCTAGCGTGCGCTCTATCGCGCGCCGAATGATCAAGGAGTCATCAACAATTAATAGTTTCATGCAGGTAAGTATAAACGGAATTCACAATATTGGCCGGGCTCACTGACCACTTCAATGCAGCCTCCGGCGGCATTGACAAGCTTCTCTTTGATGATGGACATGCCTACACCACGGCCAGAATGTATATCAGCCTGTTCAGTTGTTGAAAACGCAGGTTCGAAGATAAATTTTATAAGATCTTGGTCTGATACAGTGGCTCCTTCTTTAACAAGCCCGAGTGATTTCGCTTTCTCACTGATTCGCTTTGTATCCAAGCCTGATCCATCATCGCGGAAGGCTAAACCCACCACTCCAGGTGCAGGTGATGGAAGAGACCGAATGGATAATAGTGCATCGCCTTGCTTGCCATTTTTTGCGCGGACTTCAGGTGTCTCCACTCCATGTGCGATAGAGTTTCGCGCTAGCTGAACTAGGACATCGCGAACGAGCTCACTCCTACCTTGCGAGTATGCATGTAGTGCAAACTCATCCACTTGAAGTGTTGCAACCTTCGCTTGGTCGCGAGCGGTGTTGCTCACGAGTTGGCGGAGTTGCTCCGCAAGTTGGGAGGCTTGGCTATCGTGCACCGGATTCGCTTGAGATGGCTTTAGGCTGTTTACGCCCATCTGTTTGAGCTTATCGCTGAGTTCGATCAAGTTTGCCAAGTCATCGCGCAGTGCTGCTTGAGCAACGACAAGCGCGAGGAAATCGTCTCCTGTGAGAGCAGATCGTTCTTGCAGACCTTTGATCTGCTCCTCGAACTCGTGCGCTGCATTTTGGAAATAAACGAGGCGAAGGAGCGCCGCATTGCCATTGATATTATGGATGCTGCGGAAGACAGACTCGAGCTGGATGCGAAGTGCGTGTTGTTTTCCTCCGGAGTTTGCGAAATCCTCAGCACGCATCGCATTGTTCACGGAATCAAGTTCCTCTTCCACAAGGCTGATGAAACTTGCGAGCTCATCCGTGGGAATGTGAATGATGCTCAGGAGAATTTCTAGCTCACGCTCTTTGCTTTTCTCTGATTCTCGGAGGCGTTTCTCAAGCATCACTTGGGTGGTAATATCTCGCACCGCTACGAAGACTCGATCCACATTATCGCCAACGATCACACGACGGAATGAGAAACCTAGATAACGACTGATGAATCCACCATTCGGGTCTTGGAAGTTTACCTCTACGTCAGTGAGTGGGTTCACTTTAAGTATGGTTTTTTCTTTTCTGTTTCCATCGAAAAGCATTGTGAAGAAATCCCGTGAGGCGGTATACATTTTAGGAGAAAGATGGCGCTGAAGGATGCCAAAAAGGTTCAGTCCAGCTAGCTCTTGCTGTCTAAAAATCCTTGGGAGTTCATTGGAGTAATGCTCTCCTATAATCCCTTTTTCGTTTATCAAAAACAATCCTTCTTGGACGGTTTCCATGATTCTGTCCGTCTCGGATTTTGCATACTCCATGACAGCGAGTTGAGCTGAGGTATCGTTCAACGTGGCTGATGTTTGATCAGCCCGCTTCTTTTCTCTCGCCGCTGCGAGATACATATAATAGCCGGGTATCGCAACAAGCGCGATGGATGCCAGTGCGATCAAAAGATTCCGCGTCGTGCTATAGCTCCCCAAGGCTTGCGCATCGGTATCTTGGACTTGATCAAACAAGGAACTCACGAGGGTGGTTAGTTCATTGGATTTGTTATTGGCCTGTTGGAGACTTGAAACAATCGCCTCTGGACGTGGAGTTCCCAGGGTGAGAGGGAGTATTGCTCTAGCAAGGGGTTCCCAAGCTTTGTTAATTTTGAGAACTAAACCGAGTTCGCCCTCGTTTTCCCGAGGCTGATATCGCGTAGATTTCCCTATGGAATTTTTGATCATTGCACCTTTTTCCAGCGCATTGAGATTCAGTGTAAAACTATCGATGCCTTCTTTTAGCTCAGCTTGCGTGGCTGTGGTGCTCTCTTTGTTTGCCAGCTTCTTATCAACTGTCTGGAGGCTTTTGACGGTCCTTTGGATCGTGGACTCCATTCCTGCAACGAGTCTAGCTGTCACATGGCTGCGGACGGTTTCCGAAGAAATCTTCATTGAATACGAAAAAATTCCGCACACTGCAACCGCTAGCACGAGGCCAATCGCAGAGTAGGTAACCAATGCCGTTTTGTCCTTTGGGTTTTCGGCGTCCGAGCCGATGGAAAACGTTGAATTCCTTTTTTTCATGGACGTTTGTTTTACCGTTCTAGAGATATTCCACAAGTATTAAGTTGTTCGTTTCATACACGTGATCGCGTAAGGAGCGAATGCGCGGCTATACTTATTGATGGAAGAACCAGGGGCTAAGAATGATGCCATGGTAGCCACCCCTCAGAAGTATAAGTCTGGGCACTATGAGTTGTAGTAGAGTTAAATCGTCGCACTAAATGGCAATTCATGCGGTGATGATGAGTGAGCGCTTGCCACGAGACGGAGAAATCACATCTCAAGCTCCGCGCGTAAAAACAAATACCACCTCAACTCTCTAACAAAGAGCGACACGGATGCTCCGCTCAATCTTCAAGATTGATTCGGGCGTCTGGCGGGAGGAGGGGTGACTCCGAAATTGGGCTTGGCGAGTTCTCTCTTCGGGATGACAGGCACGTTGGGTGTCTTCGCCGGGCTAGTTTCCGCACCTAAATGTGAATCATACAGTCGATACTTCGGGTCCACACGGTCCATGGGAATGGTAACCGCAGGCGGCGGAGTAATGTCTGCACCCTTTTCGGCTTTTTGCTGATAGAACGGATTTGATAACTGTTCCGCTGCGGTTTCCTCTAGCTTTGGCAGCCGGATGGGAGTGGTGTGGAGGCTTATTTTGCTGGTAAGTTCCATGGCTTCGAGCGGATTGCGTTTCATCCATGGAAGTTCGCCAAGATCTGGCCGCCGCTCCTTGAAGCCTCCCCAGAGTGTTTCTTCATCGTCGGTCCAGAGGATGAAATGTTCGAGGTCAGGATTGGCAAGTGAAGAGTCTGCCTCCATCGCCGCCCCATAGAAGCGCGCCGCTTGGAGCACCATGCCATGATGGAGAAGCGCATTGGCAATTCCCATATTTTGCACCGCTTTGCCTCGGTTATGTTCGAGGAGCGAGGTCAATAACCGGATCGCCCTCCGAGGCCTAGCCTTGGATAAAATCCGCGCGGCAAAGGCAAGCTCTATGTCGATACTAGGGATTTCGTCCGCATCCCAAATAATGTCTGCGGCCTCCTCGAATGATCCCAAGTTATAGATAAAAAAAGCGAGCGACCTGCGAGTTTCCCAATCCGAAGGGTCCTTCGCCAAAGTTTCGCGCATTCTACTTTCTCGTGGGGATCTTATTTCGTTAGACATTCGAAGATGAGTTTTATGAGGATTGGTGAAATACCAAGATGGTTCAAGGATTAAAACGGCCAGTTATCAATTTGAGAACAATCGCACAATTTAAACTCACGCATGGGCTAGCGACTTTTGCGGACACCACGTCGCCAAAAATTTAGCGAAACCTATGGCTTTGCGCTTTCCTTTTTTGCCACAAGTCGCTCGTCTGATTAAGATGTGGGGAAAGCGAGAAATTCAAAATGCATGGACACGAGGCCAGCGCTGGGTGAGCGATAGCGAGCCTGAACTCGGCCTTGGCATCATCACTGGTAGTGGCGATGGCCGCGTGGATATCCTATACAGAGCCACGGGGGAGAAACGCTGCTATGCCACGGAAACTGCGCCGCTACGGCGGGTGGAATTTTCCCCGGGAGATCGGATCAAAGAGCGCTCAGGTGATGAGAAAATTATCGTGGCCGTTCATGAAAAAGCCGGCCTGCTGACCTATGTCACCGAGTCCGGAAACACCTGTGAGACCGATCTATGTGACGCGATGAGTTTCAGCAAACCACAGGATCGGCTCTACGGCGGAAAACTCGACGACCCCACAGAATTTGACCTGCGAGGCGAGGCGCTTAGCCGCCGGGCCGCGATGCGGAGTTCCCCTGTGCGGGGTCTCGCAGGCGCACGCATGGACTTGATCCCGCACCAACTTTTCATCGCAGACGAAGTGGCAAATAGGCCACAGCCGCGTGTCTTGCTGGCCGATCAAGTCGGTCTCGGAAAAACTATCGAAGCGTGCCTCATTATCCACCGCCTCATTCTCACCGGCCAAGCGCAGCGGGTGCTCATCCTCGTGCCCGAGCCGCTGGTGCATCAATGGTTCGTCGAGCTGCTGCGCCGTTTTCAACTATCCTTCAGCATTTATGACGAAGGCCGTTGCGAAGCCATCGAATACGGCGATCCCGAGGGAAATCCATTTCTCGAAAGCCAATGGATCCTCGCCGCAGTGGATTTTCTCGCAGAAAATGAGCATCGCGCCACGCAGGCACACGGAGCAGGCTGGGATGTGTTGGTGGTGGACGAGGCGCACCATTTAGAGTGGTCTCCCACAGGGGCTAGCACCGCTTACCAAGTGGTCAGCCGCCTTGCAGAAACTACAGAAGGCCTCCTGCTGCTCACCGCCACTCCGCAACAACTCGGGCCAGAAGGCCACTTCGCTCGGCTAAAGCTGCTTGATCCTGAGCGATACACGGATTTGCAAAAATACGGCGAGGAAACTGCGCAATACGAACAAGCCGCCGAGATCATTGAGGCACTCGCCGCAGGTGCCGCAGTGGATGCCCGCCTGCACGCATTTGTCGCCGGGCGCAGTCGTTTGGAAAAAGGCGTGCAAGCTTTGTTAGAGAGCCGACCTTTTGCCCGTGAGCGCTTGATTTCGGACCTTCTCGATAGCTGTGGAGTGGGCCGCGTGATGTTTCGTAACACTCGGAAAAATCTTGGTGGCTTCCTCTTGCGTGAGCCGCTCTTGGAGACGGTGCCGGATAAATTTGCGTGGCTGTGCGAGTTGCTTGAAAAATTCGCGGGGGAAAAAATCCTTGTGATCACCAAGACTCGCGAGCTGGCCGAAGAGATCTTGGAACGGCTGCGCGATGGCACGGGCATCATCGGTGCCTTGTTTCACGAAGAACTTTCCTTGCTCCAGCGAGATCGCAATGCAGCGTTTTTTGCCGAGGAAGATGGGGCACAAGTGCTCGTTTGCTCGGAAATCGGCAGCGAGGGGCGGAACTTCCAATTTGCCCGCCACCTCGTGTTGTTTGATTTACCCGAAGACGTTGATCTGTTAGAGCAGCGGATTGGGCGCTTAGATCGGATCGGCCAGCGTGGCACCATCCAAGTCCATGTGCCAGTGCTGCCCGGCAGTGAAGATGCCGTCCGCGTGCGGTGGCTTGAAGAAGGGCTGGATGCCTTCCGCGCTAGCCCGGTGGGTGCGGCTGAAATTCAACGTGAACTCGCCCAAGACCTCGATGAAGCACTCGATGATGCCTCACTCGTAGCGCCACTCATTGCGAAGACACTTGCTTGTCGCGAGCGCATTTCGAAGCGCCTCGCCCGAGGGCAAGATCGCCTATTAGAGCGTAGTTCGCATCGGCCAGAGCGCTCGGCATGGCTGGTGGAAAAAATCCGCGAGTGGGATGAAAGTGCGGAGTTTGAGGATTTCTTGCTGCGCCTTTTCGAACACTCTGGCCTATACATTGAGGAACTTGGCAAGCGGCGCTATTTCCTCCTTCCCGGCAATTTAAAATCCGATGCATTTCCTGCCCTTCCCGCCGATGGCATGACTTTTACTCTAGACCGCCAGCGGGCCTTGGAACGTGAGCAAGAGGCATTCCTCACGTGGGATCACCCCATGGTGCGCGGGGCGCTAGACCTGATGTTAGGCTCGGAAGCGGGAAACGCCTCATTTGCCGTTTGGGAAATTTCCGGAGAAAAATTGATCCTGCTAGAAACATGGTGGGTGGTAGAGTGCGTGGCTCCTGCTGCGCTGCATGTGGAGCGCTTCCTCGCACAAACGCCCGTGCGGGTGGCGGTGGACCACCTAGGAACGGAGCGCACCACAGACGCGTCACTCGCCAGTGCAAAGCTCCGCCGAGGCGATGCCGCAGCCCTCCTCAAAAATGAAAAAGTCCGCCGCAAGTTTCTCCCGGAGATGCTTGAGCAGACTCGCAGCTTGGGCGAAGCCGCAGGCCGTCTCGTCATCGAAAAAGCGCAAGTGGCGATGCATCGGCAACTCACCACAGAAATCGCCCGCCTCCGGGATCTCGCGGAGATCAATGATCACATTAAGCCCGCGAACATCACTCTTCTGCTAGACCGTGAACTCGCGCTCACCTCCGCAATCCAAAGCGCCCGCGTGCGGCTGGATGCGGTGCGCTTGATCTGGAAAGCACCGCCTACATGAGGCTCCA
>JAYULG010000449.1:0-6650 GCA_043763755.1 Akkermansiaceae bacterium
CGGCACCGCGGCGGCTACAAGTTCGGGTCGAATCGGGTCGAGGCCAAGGACCCAAGCGGCAAGGTCTTGGGCATCATTTTTGACCCCACGCCCCCACACCTTGTCGCCAAGGAAATGCAGGAGCTTGTCGCATGGTATCAATGGGCGGGGGAGGAAAAGATCAAACACCCCTTGATCCTGATCGCGAATTTCATTTTCGAGTATCTGGCGATACACCCTTTTCAAGATGGGAACGGCAGGACCAGCCGCCTGCTGACGAATTTGATGCTCTTGCAGCAAGACTATCAGTTCACCTCTCTCGTCTCCCACGAGAAGCTCATCGAGCAGCAAAAGGCCGACTATTACCTCGCCCTTAACCAGACCCAAAAGAACTGGAAATCGGAGCGGGAAGACATCACGCCATGGCTGCTTTTCTTCCTAAAAATCGTTCATCGGCAAGCGGAGCTGGCCCTTGAAATTCTGCTCCGCGACGACCGCGAGGCTTTGCTCTCGGAGAACCAGCAAAACATCCTCGACTGGATCCGGACACGCGAAGCGGATGCCTTCAGCCGTGGAGACATCATCGCGGCTTTCGATCTTCCGGCACGCACCATTGAGGCCTCGGTGAAGAGACTTCTGGAACACCGATTTATCGAGCGCCTAGGAGCAGGCAGATCGACCCGCTACCGCTATCTCAGCGCTACCAGCCGCAAAACAGAATGACCACCCTCATCCGTCGCATCCAACCATGAACCTTGATCTCGATCCAACCGATGGCTTCCCGAACCGTGCCACCCTTGCCAGAAAACCTCTCCGCTACGTGACGAAACCAAACCTTTAAATCTCCGTGTCACATTTAAAGAAAAGCGCCATTTGGTTTAATTTAGAATCGGCCTTTTAAAAAATCTCTCTATGCCCACTCCCTACCACCCACCCTTCACGATCACGCCGCGTCAGCTCACGCTGGTCGGGGAGATCTGCGAGCGGATCGGGCGCTGGGGTGGGGGGGATTTGTCGCTTTCCCCGCAACTGCGGAAGGCAAACCGGATTCAGTCGATTCAGGCATCGCTGGCAATTGAAAATAACAGCCTCGGGATTGACGAAGTGACGGCGATTCTCGAAGGCAAGCGGGTGATCGGCTCGATGCGGGAAATCCAAGAAGTGCAAAATGCCATCTCGTGCTACGACCTGTTGCCGACTTGGAAGCCGGAATCGGTGGAGAACTTTCTCACCGCTCATGGAGTGATGATGAAGGCATTGGTGGATCACGCCGGGGTGTTTCGCGCGGGTGGAGTCGGGATTTATCGTGGCAGTCAACTCATTCACATGGCACCGCCTGCGGAACGGGTGGAGCATCTGGTGGGCGATCTTTTCCAATGGCTGGCGAGAACCGATCTGCATCCGCTGATCGCCAGCGCCATCCTCCATTACGAAATCGAGTTCATTCATCCGTTTTTAGACGGGAATGGGCGGCTCGGACGGCTTTGGCAATCGCTCGCCCTCTCAAATTGGTATCCAGAGCTGGCCTACCTGCCGGTCGAGAGCTTGGTTCGGGATCGCCAAGTGGAATATTATGAGGCACTTGGAGCGGCGGATCGACAGGAGGAAGCGACTCCCTTTGTCGAGTTTATGCTTTCGGTCATTCTTGAAATGTTGTGCGCAACATCTGCGAACGACCAAGTAAGCGACCAAGTAAGCGACCAAGTAAAATTGCTGGTCAGTGCGTTTGGGAATGGTTCTGAAATCGCTGCGGACGAGCTTCTCCGCCGCCTCGGACTGCGCCACAAAGCGACGTTTCGGAAAAACTACCTTAACCCGGCGCTGGCATCCGGCTTGATCGAAATGACCGAACCGGATTCCCCGCGCAGCCCGAGGCAGCAGTATCGACTCACAGAAAAAGGTCGGCCCATTTTTCGCTGAATTTCTCCAACTCCCATGAACCTCTCCGAAGCTGAAGCCTTCGCTTTCCCGCCGCCTTGACACCTCATTTCCGCACAGTTACTGTGCTGCACAGCGATGAAAAACATCACATTGAAGATTGATGACGAGACATACCGTAGGGCCCGACTACAAGCGGCTGCGCGGGGGACTTCCGTGAGTGCCATGGTGCGGGATTTTCTCGTTCACGAGGCGGCAGCCGAAGAGGACCGAGAAACGCGCAGAATCGCGGCACTCGAAGAACTTTATCGGGTCACAGCGGAACAGGCAAAGCCTCGTTCGGAACCTTTAACCCCACTCACTCGCGACGAGATTTATGCCGAACGCCTTCGTTGATAGTAATTTGCTGATCTATGCAGCGGATGGATCGCTGCCCATTTCTCGAAAGACGACCATCGCCAGAGAAGTTTTGCGGCAGCGAGAATTGTGGATTTCTGTCCAAGTCCTCAACGAGTTCACGGTGGATGCGAGAAAGAAACTCAAGCACTCGCCCGAGGAATGGCAGCTTTGGTTAGGTCGATTGCTTTTGTTTTCCATCTCCCCCCTCACCACGGAAACATTCCTCACGGCCCTCGCCATCCATGCCCGCTATCCGCTCTCCCACTGGGATTCGCTGATCATTGCCTCCGCCCGGGAGGCAGCCTGCCCTATCGTTTATTCCGAGGATATGAATCACGGCCAAAACTACGATGGCGTCCAAGTCATCAATCCATTCATGTGATGCCATGTTCACCGAAGATCAACTCCTTCCCCTTTCCGCGCTCCAGCATTGGTTGTTCTGCCCGCGCCAATGCGCACTCATCCACCTAGAGCAGGTGTGGGCGGAGAACAAATTCACCGCCGAGGGGCAAGTCCTCCACAAAAAGGCCCATGAGGGGGAGGACGAGAGCAAGGCTGGCGTCCGCATTACCCGCAGCATGGCCGTGCGCTCGCTCGTGCTCGGCATTTCCGGCCAGTGCGACATCGTGGAATTCCATGCCGCCGGGCGAGTGCTCCCTGTGGAATACAAGCGCGGCAAGCCGAAATCTCACCGCGCCGATGAAGTCCAGCTCTGCGCCCAAGCGATCTGCCTTGAGGAAATGCTCAGCATCACCATTCCCAGTGGTGCCATTTTCTACGGTGAAAAGAAGCGCCGCACCGAAATTCCCTTTGACCCCGCACTCCGCGAGCTCACTGCCGTCACTGCCGCTGCCCTCCATGCCATGCTCGGCTCGCGCCAGACTCCACTCGCCGAGTATCAGCCCCGGCGCTGCGACGCCTGCTCCCTCATCGACCTCTGCCAGCCCAAGGCCCTGCGCTTCAAGAAAGGCACCGCCGCCTGGTTCTCCGCCCAGCTCGCCGCTCACCAAACTGCCTTCACCGGCGATTCAGCTTCATGAAATCGCTCGTCCTTGGTCAGCACAGGCACTCCGTATTTCAGAGCGGTCGCAGCAATGATCCGGTCCGCCGGATCGCGATGCGTCCATTGAATCTCCGCAGTCATCCACCAGATCTCCGTGGTGACGTCCATGATCCGGACGTTGCCGGTCTGGTCCAGGATGTTCGGCCATTCCCTCACGGGTCGCTTGGGGTGCAGTTCGCCGCGCAGCTCCTTCAGCCGGAATTCCCAAAACGTCACCGCAGACACCATGAACTCACAATCCTTCCCTCCGATCTTGGAGAGGATTTCCCGAACCGGGACAGAGAGTTTTTCACCCCCCTCGAACCACCACAAAAGCGTGTGGGAATCGATCACCATGGATTCCGGTCATCCTCCCGCAAGACCTCCCAGTCCTCTAATGGCAAAGGTTTCATGAGTTCTTCATCGCTTGCAAACGTCCCAAGGCCCGAGCCCGTGCCCGAGCGATACCACGCAAGCGCCTCTTCCGCGCTCATGGTTTTTTTCTGCACCGGCCGCACCTCCAGCACCTCCCGCCCATGGTCCGTCACGATCAGCGGCTCACCCGTCCGCTCCACCTCCCGGAAATACTCCAGCATCTTGCTTTTCAATTTTCCCTTCGAAACGACCATGCATCATGTGTAACCGTAGCCACGACCGTAGTCAAATCTCAAATTCCTACCACCCACCATGCGCCGCCACCTCAATACCCTCTTCGTCACCCTAGAAGGCGCCTACCTCCGCAAAGACGGAGCCGCCATCGAGATCCGCCATGAAGGCGAGACGAAGCTCCGCGTCCCGCTCCATAACCTCGATGGCATCGCCTGCTTCGGCTGGGACATCTCCTGCTCCGCCGCCCTCATGGCCGCCTGTGCTGAGGAAAATGTCTCACTCTCATTTCACAACCCACACGGGAAGTTCCTTGCGGCCTCCAATGGCTTTACCCCAGGAAATATCCTCCTTCGCCGCGAACAATACCGCCGTGCCGATCTCGAACCTGCCTCCCTCGCCATCGCCGCCAACATGATTTCCGCGAAACTCGCCAATACCCGCCACGTCCTCATGCGTGCTGCCCGCGATCACGGCGAGAAATCCCCAGAACGCGCGCTCGCCCTCACCAACACTGCCGATTTCCTCGCCGTCCGCATCGGCCTCATTTCTCGCGCCACCACTTTAGCTACCCTCCGCGGCATCGAGGGCGACTCCGCCGCCGGCTACTTCGCCGTCTTTCCCCACCTCCTCACCAATCACGATCCCGCCATCACCATTTCAGGCCGCTCCCGCCGCCCCCCACTCGATCCCGTGAACGCCCTGCTCTCCTTCCTCTATGCCTTGCTCATGCACGATTGCCGCAGCGCCCTCGAAAGCTGCGGCCTAGATCCCCAATGCGGCTTCCTCCACCGTGATCGCCCTGGCCGCCCCTCCCTCGCTCTCGATCTCATGGAAGAATTCCGCGCCTTCCTTGCCGATCGCACCGCCCTTTCCCTCTTCAATCGCCAGCAAATCACCACCAAAGACTTCGACTTCAAAGAAAACGGTGCCGTCATCCTCAAAGAAGACTCCCGCAAAAAAGTCCTCACCGCCTGGCAAGAACGCAAACAAGACGAAATCAATCACCCCTTCCTCGATGAAAAAACCACCATCGGCCTCCTCTGCCAGCTCCAAGCCCGCCTCCTCGCCCGCCACATCCGCGGTGATCTAGACGCCTACCCCGCATTTCTGGCGCGCTGATGCATACATGAACAGTAATTTCAAAATTGGAAGTCTCACATCTCGCCACACAACCATGAAATCATCATGCGTTTTTTCAGCTCACCGCACCTGTCCTCTGGATTGGGCAACACTCGTCCACACCCGTCAGGAAAAACAACGCTACTGCGGAAGCTGCCGTAAAATTGTCTATATCGTGAATACTGAAGATCAATATCTCGATCATGCCGCAAAAGGCGATTGCATTGCAGTTTTTCTTCCTGACTCACAAAAAGTGAGCCTACCTATTTGGTTCGGAGAGGGGCGTGTAACCGACTATCAAAGATCTGATGGCTTAACTCCCAGCGCAGATGATGAATTGTAGATCCGTGCATTCCACTTTAAGAATAAATTTTTGAATTAAATGTTTCCAAAATGTATATCCTCATCACCTACGACGTCTCCACCACCACACCTGCCGGGAAATCCCGCCTCCGGCGCACCGCAAAAACCTGTCTCGATTACGGCCAACGAGTGCAAAACTCCGTCTTCGAGTGCAAAGTCGATCCCGCCCAACTCGTTGCCCTCAAATCCAAGCTTCTCTCAATCATTGATCCCGCAACTGACAGCCTCCGTTTCTATCACCTCGGCAGCAACTGGCACCACAAAGTCGAACACCACGGCGCGAAAAAAGGATATGACATCGAAGGAACGCTTGTGGTTTAACCTGTGAAAGCCCACCTTTTTGGTCCTATATAAGCGACTGCGTCAGCTTTTGCGCGAACCCTAAGTGCTCTCGGAGTCGCCGGTAGGTTCGCGCAAACCGTTCGGCCTACTGCCAGCGATCTTTGACATCAAAAAACATAGAAGGTCCAGTCTATCCACGTCAAAATTTAACAGGTTCGCGGAACAGTTCCTTCTTCCCCTACGGCGAAGAAGGTTCCAGCCTCCCGCTATCGCCCCTCGCAAGAGGGGCGCGGATTGAAACAATTGAAAAAGACATACAGACAATGGGGGAGAATAATCGCCCCTCGCAAGAGGGGCGCGGATTGAAACCCTGCTTCAATCAAGTACCCTGTTTTGATCGAGCATCGCCCCTCGCAAGAGGGGCGCGGATTGAAACGCAGGATCACCAGCATGGATACCTCAATCAAGAATCGCCCCTCGCAAGAGGGGCGCGGATTGAAACAATACATGCGCCCGCGTCAATCGACTCGCCTGCATCGCCCCTCGCAAGAGGGGCGCGGATTGAAACTGCTGGCCCTGCATGGCCTTCTGCTGGCCCTCCATCGCCCCTCGCAAGAGGGGCGCGGATTGAAACATTAACGGCTGGGAACACTCCCCAAGGCTTATAGAATCGCCCCTCGCAAGAGGGGCGCGGATTGAAACGCCATGTAATTCGAGGTCATTGTCTGCTGCGTACATCGCCCCTCGCAAGAGGGGCGCGGATTGAAACATCGACTCCTCCGCCGTGATCCAGCGGTTTTGAGATCGCCCCTCGCAAGAGGGGCGCGGATTGAAACAATCGAGTCACCTGCTGTGATCCATGCGCCCGCATCGCCCCTCGCAAGAGGGGCGCGGATTGAAACCCTTACTTGGTTGGTGTGATTGGTTGGTTGGTTATCGCCCCTCGCAAGAGGGGCGCGGATTGAAACTAGTGTGCAAG
>JAYULG010000450.1:0-6642 GCA_043763755.1 Akkermansiaceae bacterium
TCCTCCACAACTCGACAACGGTTTTGCACTAATTTGAAAGCAGAAATAAATCCAGACCATGAGACATATAGTTCCGGAAATCCGTATCTAGGGTTACCAAGCGTAGGCCGGCCGTGATTGCAAATGCCGCGAGATACGCATCCATCCAAAGCTTGGGTGAAGGGGTATCACCATCGGTTAGTTGCCGCCAAACTGCGTCTAACGCGTAGGGTTCTGCCTCAAAGCCGAGGGCATCATCCGCCATCAACCGTTTGTGCCGCTTCGGTTTCTAAATCGAACAGGCGCATACCACTGAGTTCGAAGGGCGTGGCTCCTTCCGGCATGGGAACAAGCGGCAATTTCACCCGATGACGGGCCTCAGCAAGTAGCACGGGTGCCGACAAGCCTCGGCGGAACACCTCTTCCGCCACTTCTCGCAGTTTGCAACCCTCCAAAACGGCTCGAAACTTCATTTCCCGAACTAAGTCTTCCGGTAAATCAATCGTTGTCTTCATGGGTCAAGTTTTCCAGCTTTCCAGCTTTCCAGCTTTCCGTCAATGAGGTGCTTTAAATCCATCAAAATATCCAAAATATGATGGCTGTGTTGTTGGCATCGAAGCAACAAAATCGCTCAACGTTTTTCGATGGCAACGAGCGTGATATCGTCCATTTGTGGGCCGTCTCCGGTGAATTGTGCGAGCTCATCTTGGATGCGAGTGAGCACTGCCTCTGAACCGAGTGGGGCTGCGCGGCTGAATGCATCGGCCATCCGGTCCATGCCGTATTCTTCCTCCTCTTTGTTGAGTGCTTCCTTCACTCCATCCGTGTAAAACAAAACACAATCGCCGGAATTTAAGCTGACTTGTTGATCTTTGGTGACGCGTTCAAAAACATCGCCGCTATCGATTCCTAGGGCCAGCCCTGGTGAGCGCAGCACCTCCACCCGGCCAGTGGCACGGCGGTAGAGGAGAGCGGGATCGTGTCCTGCCCGCGCAAGAGTGAGGATGCCAGTATTTCCATCCAAGATGCCATAAGCCATGCTAATAAACATATCTTCGCGGATGTCTGGAAACAACTGGCGGTTCACGGCGGCGAGTGCCTTGCACGGCGAAAATTGGTCCTGCGCGACGGAGCGCAGAGAGCTCCGGCACATCGCCATCAGCAGCCCGGCAGGAACTCCCTTTCCTGAAACATCGGCGATCGCGATGCCAAATTGATTTTGCCCGACATCAATGTAGTCATAGTAATCACCGCTGATGATGCGGGCTGGTACATTGGTGCCGCTGATGCGGAAACCAGGGACCAGCGGATCACATTGCGGCAAAAGGATGCGCTGGACCTCACGAGCGTTTTGCAACTCGATCTCGATGGCGCGTTTCTCATTCGCGAGGCGGTGGATTTTTGCATTGCCGATGGCAAACGAGGATTGCTCAGCCGAGGAGCGAAAAACGGCGAAATCATTTGAGGAAAATCCCCCATCAGTGTGAGGCCGGGCCACCACCAGCACGCCCAGGTCTTTTCCCGCGTGGCGTAAGGGCGCAAGCAATGCAGAAACGTCATCCGTGTAGCGCGTAAAAGCATCGCGGAAGGCGGGGTGGTTTTTCACATCCTTCACATGGAGTGGCTCACCGAGTGACAGACAATGGCCCAGAATTCCTTCGTCCACCGGGACTCGCGCAAGACGCACGTGGCTCTCCAATGCGCGCGGATCACGCATGGCTTTTTTCCGCACTTCCACCGGGATGCCAATCAGCGGTGGGCAATCTTCTGAGATGTAGGATGGACTGAGAAATAAGTTATCAGGGCTCAAGTGGTAGATCGCACCGCCCTTGGCAGATACCACTTTATCGATGCCATCCACGATGATGCGAGAGAGCTGTGAGGAGGATGGTTCGCCTTCGATGGCAAGGCCTAGATCGTGCAGGAAACTGAACATCCGCTGCTCTTCACCCTCCATCTCATGAAATTTTTTACGGATCTGGTGGGCCTTCCGCCGCTGATTGTGCAAGGCCATCGCAAGCGCCAAACAGACCACGGCTAGGACAACGCAGAAGGTATTCGTAAAATCAAAAGGCATCTTGGGTGGAATCAAAACTGAAAGATGCGCCCGTCGTTTGATTAAAGTTTCTGCTCCTTGAGTTTGTTCTCTAACTCAGTTCCCAAAAGCTTGACCACGCCCCGGAACTCTTTGGCGTTCTTGTCACTCACATCAGCCAGATTTTGGTGTGCCTCTAAAACGTGTTCTACCCGCTGGATGCGCCCTGCGGGTAACTTCTGCGCGGCACATTTTAAGGAACTACGGATGCTGTCCACCCGTCCTCGCCAAGGGGCATCCGCAGGATCGATGTCCATAAAGAAATCTAGCCCAAGGTCTTCCAGTGAGCGCCTATTCCGCTCGCCGGAATCCGCGATTTGCAGCGCCCCACCGGGACGCGCTGAGATCCTTGTGGCCATGCCGCCGAGGGTGCCCATGAATGTAGAGTCCATCCCAGTGCATGCGCCTAAGTCCACCACGAGGCGAGTCTCACCGGCGCTGATGCGTTCGTCACCGAATGCCTTCATCAAAGGGCTGGTCAGGAATGATCCCTTTCCCTCACAGCGGATCCAACTGTATCCATCAAAGATTCCGACAAAAATTGGGCACTCAGTAGTCACAAAAACATAGCCACGTTCTTCGTAGCAGGGCTGACAGTATAGAATCAGACTGTCTTCAGGTCAACCTTGCATCTTGAAATTTACAAGACAGGACTAACCCGCCATCATTTTAGTGAAATCGCCGCTTTGAAGCATTCAAAGGCATTCTCCCAGTCCTCACCTTCTTCCGGCACAAATGTTTTAAATTCAAACGACCTCCGAATCAACTCACGCCCTGCTGCAAGATTTGGAATCACCCCCATGGCCAACATCTGCACTATTACATTGCCACATGAAGTCGCCTCCACTGGCCCGGCGATCACATCGATGCCCAGCGCATTTGCCGTCGCTTGACTAAGCATCTCATTTTGGATTCCGCCACCACCCGTGTGCAGCCGTTGGAAATCCTTCCCCGTGAGTGAGCGAAGCCTGTCAAAAACCACGCGATACTTCATCGCCAAGGACTCGGTGGCCACACGGAGGATTTGTCCTTTGTCCGCCGGCACAGCTTGGCCGGATTTTTCGCAATAATGACGGATTTTTTCCGGCATCTCACCCGCGCTGGCGAATGACGCATCATCAGGATCAATGAATGCAAAAAATGGCGTCGCCGCGCTCGCCATCTCCGCCATCACACCGAAAGTTAGCTTCTCACCATCCAGCTCCCACTGCCGTTTGCACTCTTGGATCAGCCACAGGCCGCCGATGTTTTTGAGAAATCGCACGCTGGCTGCCATGCCAAGCTCGTTACAAAACCCATGCGCTAAAGCTTCCGGCGTGGTGATGGGCATGGTGCTCTCCACGCCCATGATGGACCACGTCCCAGAAGAAAGCCATGCACTGCCCTCCGCTGCCATCGGGATGCCAGCCACCGCCGCAGCCGTATCATGGCATGCGGTGGCCACCACAGGGATGCCCGCTTGGCCGATGAATTTGGCGACCTCATCTCGCAGCGGCCCGAGCACGGTGCCGGGCGCGACGATTTCTCCGAAAATCTTCTGTGGCAGCCCCAATGCATCGATCACCTGCCACGCCCACTCGCCCGTCGCTGGATCCACCAACTGCGAGGTGGATGCCACTGTCCGCTCCACTGCTTGCCGGCCAGTGAGCCAATAGGCCAGTAGATCTGGGATGAACAACAAGCGCTCAGCGTGCAGCAGCGCAGGGCTATGCTTGCGAGCTTCCGCCAAAAGATGGAGTGAGCTATTATAGAAATTTGTTTTAACTCCTGTCTGTGTATATACCTCTTCTTCTGATAATATACCATGCATTACCTCCGCCATACCTTCAGAACGCGGGTCTCGGTATTGATGTGGCATCCCTAGCAGCTCGCCATTTTTATCGATCAAACCGAAGTCACAGCCCCAAGTATCGATACCGATGGAAATGATATTTTCACCATGCTTCGCCACCGCAAGCCGCAGTCCTTCGAGTATATCTCGGTAAAGCCCGATGATGTTCCAGTACGCACCGCCGGGCAAATCTGTGCCGGGATTCTCAAAACGATGGATTTCCTCAAGTGCGATTCCTGTGGTGCTCCCCTGAGCAGCGATGACTCGACCACTGCCTGCGCCTAAATCCACCGCGATCCATACACTATTTTGATTTATCATTACCGGGTGTTGCTTGGGGAAGAATCGCCACCGCCCTTCATCTTGCAATCTCCATTCTGCCACCTAGCCGGGTTTTTTCGCAGTGGACCATGGGCAGGGAGTCCGTGATGATACACCCATGGGCAGTCGTGCAGGGTGGAGTAAAATTTTTGCAGCAGTGGCCAGCGGTGTCATGGTGGCACTGGCATTTCCAAGTATCGATTTACCAGCCGTCGTCTGGGTAGGGCTGATGCCTTTACTGGTCGCGCTATGGTCGCTCAATGGCGGCAGAGTGGGCTGGAAAGGCTTCGGCCTAGGCTATTTAGCAGGCTTGGCGAGTGGCTTGATCCAATGCCAATGGGTAGGCTCCGTCTCATGGCTAGGCGCACTGGCTTTGCCAGCCTATCTCGCAGTTTACTGGGGTTTATTTGGGCTGTTCGCCGCGAAGTTTGGGAACCCATGGTCTGCGAGAAACCCGCGCGGCACGCTCATCACCGCCATCTGCACCGGGGCCGTGTGGGCTGGCACGGAGCTCCTCCGCGGCTGGGTGATCACTGGTTTTAGCTGGAACGTGCTCGGGGTGGCGGTGGGGGAAATACAAGTCCTCGCTCAAGCGGCCGATCTCTTGGGCGTAGTAGGTCTATCAATGGTAGTGGTCTTTTTCCAAGCAGTGGTGGTGCAAGTCTTGAAGAACCGCGGGTGGCAATATTTCGCTATGGCCGCCGGCACCATCGGGCTACTTGCCGCCTACGGAACTCTCAGAATCTATCTCGAAAATAATAGAGAATCCCTCCGTTTAAAAACTCTATTGGTGCAGCTCAACGTGCCAATGGAAGCCTCACGCATGCTCTGGACGGATGTGGAAATGCACCAAGCGTATGAAGAGGAAACACTCAAAGGCTTGCAGGCCGCCAAGCCATTTCCAGATTGGGTGATGTGGCCAGAGACTGCTCTCACAGGCAGGATCTTACGCGCTGAAGATGGCACATGGGGGACTTGGCAAATCAACCAAGATACCCTCGCCCAAGTGCGAACCGGTGGCGATTTCACATTAATCTATGGCATCAATGAACTCGAAGCAGAGAAATTTGGGGATCAACTCGTGATGAAGCCCAATGGCCGTTCCTATAACTCCATCGCTGCGATGTCTCCCAAGGATGATCTACAAACCTATCGCAAACGCCACCTCGTCATTTTTGGAGAAACGATTCCTCTAGTAGATACTTTTCCATTGTTAAAAAGAATCTATGAGCAACAAGCGGGCGCAGAATACGGCGGCTCCTTCAGCGCTGGCGATTCCCTAGAACCTCTGCGCCTCAAAGTAGGTGAGCACACCATCGGCGCGATCCCCACCGTGTGCTTTGAGGACTCGGTGCCTAGGCTCACCCGTAAGTTTGTGCGACCTGGCCCGCAAGTGATTATCAACGTGACCAACGATGGCTGGTTCAAGCAAAGCGCAGCGGCGGATCAGCATTTCCGTTATGCCCGCTTCCGCGCCATTGAGCTGCGGCGGCCTATGCTGCGCTGCGCCAATACCGGGGTGAGTGCCGCCATCGATACCATTGGCTCCACTCGCCACCCGGACCACGGGAGATCGCAAATTCTCACGGATGAAAATGGCAGCCACTTCACGCGCGGCTCACTACTCGTCGAACTGGATGTGCCGCTTGAGCCATCGTTCTCACTATATGCCGTCATCGGCGATTGGGGGTTGATCGGAATTTCTATGGCGGCCGTCTGGATCGGCTCCTCACGGCGGAAAAAATGACGAATGAGAATTGATGCAATAGCACTCGCCGCCAATGCTTCAGCCATGGGCAGTGGCGGACAAATAGTAGTCATCGGCGGCGGCGCAGCGGGATTTTTCGGTGCCATCGCAGCAGCAGAGTGCGGCGCGGAAAAGGTGATGATCCTTGAAAAAGGCCCTGAAATTCTCACCAAAGTAAAAATTTCCGGCGGCGGGCGCTGCAATGTCACCCAAGCATGTCATGAGCCGCGCGTGCTCGCCTCAAGCTATCCGCGCGGCCATAAAAGTCTGCTCGGCCTCTTCCACAGATGGCAAGTGAGCGATACTGTGGAATGGTTCACCCGCCATGGTGTGGTTCTAAAAACTGAGGCGGATGGACGGATGTTTCCCACCACCGATGATTCACGGACTGTGATGGATAGCCTCACCCACACCGCCCGGCGGCTAGGAGTGACGTGGCGGACGCATTGCGAAGTGGCCAATATTCAGACTCTAACAAGTGGTGGATTTTTGATACAAACCGAGGCGGGTGAGAAAATTCCCGCCCGGCGAATTTTAATCGCTACTGGCGGCATCCGCAGCGGCCCGGCTCGCAGGCCAGTGGAAGCAGTGGGCCACGCGATGGCCCCGCCCGTGCCCTCATTGTTCACTTTTAAAATCTCAGATCCGCGGTTGTTAGACTTGCAAGGA
>JAYULG010000451.1:0-1901 GCA_043763755.1 Akkermansiaceae bacterium
GCTGCCCTCCGCGAACGCATCCGCCCCGTCCTGCTCCGCCGCCGCAAGCACCACGTCGAGACTGAGCTCCCCGAACGCACTGATCGCAATCACTTCATCCAGCTCACCCCAGAAATGCGGGCCGAGTATGAAGACTACAAACAACAAGTCTCTAGGCTTGTCCAAAGATCGCTAAAACGCCCTCTGACCAAAAAGGAATCTGACCTCATGATGATCCTCCTAGGCATCATGCGGATGATCTGCGACTCACCCTCCATCATTAAAAATCACAGTTGCCAAGACTGCCCCAAGCTGGACGAGCTCGCCCGCATTCTCGACGAATGCCTCGCTGATCCCGATGTGAAGATCATTGTTTTCTCCGAGTGGGAAGGCATGTTGAAAAAAGTCCGTGCTTGGGCAAACGAGCACCACATCGGCCATGCATGGCACACTGGCAGCGTCCCCCAGCAAAAGCGCCGCGGTGAGATTCTTACCTTCCGCGACGATCCTGACTGCCGCCTTTTCCTCAGCACCGATTCCGGTGGCGTAGGCCTCAATCTCCAACACGCCAGCGTCGTCATCAACTGCGATCTGCCATGGAATCCCGCTCGGCTCGAGCAACGCATCGCCCGCGCTTGGCGGAAACACCAGAAGCGCCCCGTCACCGTCGTCAACCTCATCGCTGAAAACACCCTTGAGCATGCGATGTTAGAAACCCTCGCCAGCAAGATGACCCTCGCCGAAGGAGTCCTCGATGGCACCGAAAAATCCTTATCAGAAGCCAAGCTCAAGCGCGGTCGGGATGCCAACATCGCCCGCCTCCAACAGATTCTCAGCATCGCCCCCGAAGGTCAGCCCGCGCCCGAGGCCCTGCCCACCGATCCAGCACTCGCCTTCTCGCAACGTGCCAATGAAATCTTGGGCAACGCACTCATCCATTGCCAAGAAGCCATGCTCCCTGGCCAAGAAACTCCCGTGCTCATCACCGTCCTCCGCGATCCCACTCGCGCCGCCGCCGTTACCGCTCTTTTCCAAGAAACCAATTGGCGCGGCAGTGCTCCCATTCTCCAAGTCCTCGATGCATCCACTTGGGCCACCCTTCAACAACTTGCCGCCACAGGACTCATCACCTTCAACACCCACGCCACACGCCACCTCACAGGCGAGGCTCCGCCGAAGCCAACCCTCACACCCGAGCAGCTCCAACGCATTTCCGAGCTTCGCGCTCTCGCCGCCAAGAAACATAAAGTCGCCCAACTCCTCATCGCGGCAGATCTCGCTGAAGAAGCCGAACTTCATCAGCAAACCGCCGAGGAAGCACTGGCCGAGGCGGCAGCCATCGAGTATGCACCGGCTGGCGCAGCCGGAAGCTAAGGCGCTATTCCTCCAGCAGGCCAGTCCTTCTTAGAAAAGCGCAATCTCCTTCCTTCACCCCTCGTCTCTACCTTCGCGGGCATGAAACTGAAGAAGTCCGCGAGCTAGCAGCTTGTGTTAAAAAGTGCTTGCTGCGTCTCGCAGCAAGCACTTCCAGCACATCGTCCAAAATCGACTCTACGAATCACTATCACGCCCATGCAGAAGCCATCACTGCAAATTCAGCCTGACGGCTTTGCTTCCATGTTTTTTCCATTTCCGTCTTTTCCACTCGGATGATTTCTTTCGCTGACATTGATCCTGAAAGTGTCCGAATAATCGACCATTGGAAATGACTTGGATCGAGATCTTTGAGGAGCTGGTTTCCTCCGTGTCCAGTTTTGGCATAATCTGTCCACCTGCCCCAGAGGTAACGGGTGGTCATGTCGTAGTGATGGGCCGTGGATTGGTCCATGGGTAAAATCTCAAAACGAGCAAGCATGGCGGCACAGGCTGGGTGATGGATATCCCCGAACCCTTCGGTGAACTCACCTGCCACGGTCCAAGAA
>JAYULG010000452.1:0-6622 GCA_043763755.1 Akkermansiaceae bacterium
CCCGTGCTCGATCTTCCTACGGATTTACCGCCCACCCAGGTCAAGGGCTTCAACGGTGCGATGGAGAAAATCACGATTTATCCAGCGCTCTACGCAGAGCTGAAAAAAGCCTCGCCCGCACTCGGGGGCACGCTGTTCGCGACGTTGCTCTCGTCCTTCGCCACGCTGCTTCGGCGCATGACTGGCCAAGAAGATATCGTCATCGGCGTGCCAGCCGCAGCGCAGACTCGCATCGGCTGTGATGAGCTCATCGGCCATTGTTTAAACTTCCTCCCACTCCGCCTCGCGCCCTTGGGAGAAACGAGTTTCTCTAACTTTGCCGCAGAAGTCCGAGAGCAAGTACTAGAAGCCTACGATCACCAGAACTACACCTTCGGCAGTCTATTGCAGAAAATCAAACTGCCGCGGGATGCACGCCGTGTCCCTTTGGTTTCTGCAATTTTTAATATCGATAAATCTGGCATCGATCAAATCCACTTCGAGGGGCTGAAGCTCGATGTCGAGACCAACGCCAAACAGTTCGTCAATTTTGATTTATTCTTCAATCTCATCCAGACGGATGATCGCCTAGTGGTGGAATGCGAATACAACACTGGCCTATTTTCAAAGTCCTTCGCCACGCGCATGCTTGGCCACTTTGAGAAGCTTCTCACAGAGATAGTCGCACACCCCACAGAGCCGCTGCGGTCTCTGCAATTTCTCACCGATCCCGAGAAGGATTTGGTCGCTGGCCAATGGTCGCAAGGCCCGGTCCCAATCTCATGTGAAGGCAGCCTAGCCAGTGCATTTCTTGAAATTGCCAAGGCGCAACCAACGAGAACCGCGCTCATCTGTGAGAACCAAGCATACACCTACAGGGAGCTGGAAATGGAAGCCAGCCACCTCGCGAAGCGGTTGCTCGATGCTGGCGTTCAGCCGGGTGAATGCATCCCATTTTGCTGCCAGCCCACGGCGGAAATGATCGTGGCTGCGCTGGCCATTTTACTTGCTGGTGCTTGCTGCGTTCCTATCGATCCAGATTATCCAATTGAAAGATTCACGCTGCTCCTCACCGAGTGCGGGGCGAAGCGCGCCTTAACTGCTGCCGATTGCAAAAAATCCTTCCCGCCTAGCTGGGATGGCACTTTGCTTACCCTCGAACCACTCGGGAATGCCACGGCTGCCGCCGAGCTGCCGCTTCCCACGCTATCGCCTGATGCCCCGGCCTATGTGCTCTTTACCTCTGGCTCCACCGGTAAACCCAAGGGCGTGCAGCTTCCACACTTCAGTATCATGCGGCTTGTGAGAGATCGGCGTTTCATCAATATCTCCGGCGATGATGTTTTTTTGCAAACTGCGCCTGTTTCCTTCGATGCATCTTTGTTAGAAATCTGGGGTGCATTGCTCAATGGCGGTAAACTCATCTTGCTGCCCGATGGCCCAAGCCTCGATTCCATCGCACACGCCGTCCAACAATGCGGAGTCACCTTCCTATGGCTCACCAGCGGACTCTTCAAACTCATGGTGGATGAGCAGCCCGCCGCCCTCAAAGGCCTGCGCAGTCTCTTCACGGGTGGCGAGGCGATTTCTCAATCCCATGCCCGCCGCGCTCTGGAATCGCTTGCTGGCACTCGCATCTTCAATGGCTACGGCCCCACGGAAAATGGCATTTTCACCACCTGCCATGCACTTTCCCTCGCGGATTTTGAAAAGCCATCATTACCCATCGGGAAGCCCATTTCTGGCACCACCGTTTATATTTTAGATCAAGATCTCAGCCCGGTCCCCACTGGCTTCACGGGTGAGCTTTGCACGGGCGGCCACGGTCTTGCGCTGGGCTACTTGGCGGCCCCAGAACTCACGGCGGAAAAATTTATCGATCACCCAGAATTCGGCAAACTTTACAAAACTGGCGATCTTTGCCGCTGGAGTGTCGCTGGCGAAATCGAATACATCGGCAGGCGCGATCACCAAGTAAAAGTCCGCGGCTTCCGTGTAGAGCTGGGCGAAATTGAAGCGGCGCTCCTGACCCACCCGCACGTCCGACAAGCGAAAGTAGCGATCCGCAAAGACACGTCTGAGACAAGTCGCATTCTCGCATGGGTCATCGCGGGAGATGCCTCACTCACTGCTCAAGATCTCACCACCTATCTTGCCGAAAGTTTACCCGCATACCTCAGGCCAGATGCCATCGGTGTGATCAGTGCTTTTCCGCTTACAGGGAACGGTAAAATTGATCTAGCTGCCCTGCCAGATCCCGGCGGCAGGGCGCAAATGAGCGCAATTTCCGGAAACACGCCACCTCAGGGTGCCACAGAAATCCAACTCGCAGCTATCTGGCGAGAGTTGCTCAACGTGCCGGATGTCAGCAGAAACGACGATTTTTTTGAGCTCGGCGGCCACTCTTTGATGGCTCTCAGGATGTTCTCGCGGATCAATCGCGAGTTTGGGAAATCTCTGCCACTCGCCATTTTACTTCACCATCCTACGCTTGCGGGTTTAGCAGCACAGATCACCCCTGCCACACCCTCCGCAGCTATCGCGCATCACAGCTCAGGCAATATTGTGACCCTCACGCCCGGTGGCTTCGAGCCGCCCTTATTCTGCATTCACGGCGGCGATGGCGGCGTGATTTTTTACCGGAACCTCGCTGCCTTGATGCCTGCCAGCATGCCATTTCATGCCATCGAGTCTCTAGAGCTGAGTAACAGCAGCGCGATCTCGTCCCATAAAATCGAGGAAACCGCCGCCGCCTACATCGGGCATGTGCTAGCCATCCACCCCAGCGGCCCCATCCGCTTGGCTGGCTATTCGTTTGGTGGAGTCGTCGCCCACGAGATGGCTTGTCAACTTTCTGCGCAGAGCCACCAAGTGGAATTTCTCGGCCTGTTTGATACGCACAACCCGAGCGTGCCAGAGAGAAGCTATCGAATCCTAGAGCGCCTTGGAGTGTATTGGGAGCAAAGCAAAGGTCAGCCATTGCTGCCGCGTTTTGCGTTGTTGCGGGCAAGAATCTGCCAAGGTATGAGGACTAAAAGCGCCGTGCGGGCTGAGCTAAAGCTCGCGACGTCATCCGGCCCCGCCCCTGCCTACAGCGATCTTAGGCGTGTCCAAGTCCGTGAGGAAAATTGGCGGGCGATGGCGGCTTTCATTCCGAAAGTTTTCCAAGGGCGCATCACTTTATTCAAAGCCTCTTTGGTCAACGATAAGCTAGAGTGCCGTGCCGATTACGGCTGGGCGGAATTTGCCAAAGGAGGACTCGAAGTGGTCCCAGTCACTGGTGAGCATCTGACTCTGTTTGCGGATGAAAACATCCAGATACTCGCCAATGGCCTCAGCAAAGCGATTGCCAAGTCTGCCAAAAGCACCGCAGCCCTAGATGTCACCGCTCCACCTAGGTGAAAATTCACTTCATTTCTCCCGAGAATCCGCCACCCGGAGACCCGTTGCTGTGTCTCACAGTGAACGAACTTGCTCGCGCTGCGCGCATTCGGTTTCCGGAAGATGCCGCTGCTTGGGTGCGCTGTCGTGCAACACTCAGGCATATCATCGGGGCAGATCTCGGCATCCCTGCGAAAGAAGTACCCCTGATTTACTCAGATTTCGGTAAGCCAATGCTTGCCGCTCCCTACGATTTTCTGCACTTCAATCTCTCCCACTGCCGCGACTTGGCGCTCCTAGCCGTCAGCCGTCATGGTCCTATCGGCATCGATCTTGAGCCAGCGTCCCGCGCCGCAGATCTCCTCGGCTGCGAAAATTCATTCTGTCACCCAGCGGAAATTTCGGCCCTCGCGGATGAGAAATCTGCACGTGGTGCCCAGCTCCTGAAGATCTGGGTGGCGAAAGAAGCATTGCTCAAAGCCATCGGCACTGGATTTTCAATTCCACCTGAGAAACTCCAAATCATTTTTGAAAAACAAGAGGTCCAGTTCTTGTTCGATCCTCCTCTCCAAGATGCTCAGATCCAGCGCATCGTCTCCCTCGCGCACCCTAGACTCGAAAAATTTGTGGCTTTCCTGTCATACCAATCAGCCACTTCATTCCCAGAGATGTTTTACGCCTGAAACCATTACGCGATTTTTACAAACAAACTCCGTGAATTTTATAAAAATAAACCATAAGGTAGCCTGTTCTATTTAAAATAATTGACAGTTAGTAGTCTTTGATATTCGGTAAAGGCGCTGAAAGTCCCACCCCTATGAAACGTCGCGATGTCGAAATTTGCCAAAAAGACGGTAGAATCCTCGTGATTCTGTCCCGTGAACCGTTCCCGATTTCTCTCAGTCAAATTGCCCGTGAGGGTGATTACAACATCCAGAGACTATGCGACCGCATCGGAGTCTCGGAGCGGCATTTACGCCGCGTCTTTGAAGAGGGGATTGGCATCAGTCCCAAGGATTGGTTGAGGCAAGAGCGCATGGTGGCCGCGCGCTCACTCTTGCGCCAAGGTTCGCCCATCAAGGAGGTGGCAATTGACCTAGGATTTACCACTGCAAAGATGTTTTCCCGAGATTTCCAAACGTTTTACGGGCTCAAACCCACCGATTTCCAGCGCAAAGAACACGCGCTGATTCTCAGTGTGGCGAGTGCGTGACGGACATTTACCACAGACACTTATTCCCTATGCGTCCAGCTTGAGCGCAGCTTTCTGCGCGGCACTTTTCGCTTCATTTTTGTGAGATTCGCCATCGGCATGGGTGAGACGCATGCCCACGGGTTTTGACACTCCGAATTCTTCCATCGTCACGCCATACATCACATCTGCCCGGGCCATGGTGCGCTTCGAGTGGGTGACGATGATGAATTGGCTTCTATCGATGAAGCGATCCAGCACTTTAACAAAACGATTGATGTTCGATTCATCCAGCGGAGCATCCAATTCATCCAGCACGCAGAAGGGGCTGGGCTTGATCATGTAGATGGAAAACAGCAGTGCCACAGCCGTCATCGAGCGCTCACCACCGGAGAGCAGTGTGATGGACTGGAGCTTTTTCCCAGGTGGCTTGGCGATCACTTCGATGCCGGATTCCAATGGATCAGACTCATCGAGCAAGGTGAGGTCCGCCTCGCCTTTTTCCCCAAAGAGCTCCTTGAACATCTCGCGGAAATTGATGCGGACTTGGGCAAAAGTTTCTGAAAACAAGCGCTGGGTCTCGATATTGATGCGCTCGATGACTTCGAGCAGCTCAGCCTTGGAATTGACCAGATCGTCGTGTTGATTTTTGAGGAAAGTGTAGCGTTCTTCAAGCTCATCATATTCCTCAATGGCATCCAAATTAACGGGTCCCATGGCATCAAGACGGCGCTTGATATCTGTGACGATGGATTCCACAAAATCCCAATCTGGCTCACCGCTTATTTCGCCTGGGATCTCCATCGCCTCTGCGCGGGTGCCATCAATGACGACAGTGGGCATTTCATCGTCGGCCCCATTTTCAAACGAATCATCGCCTGTGACGATGGACTCGCGTCCGCCCGTGCCGCGTAGGGCTTTTTGCGAAGCGATGGAGGCGAGCAAGGCATGGGCATCTGGCTCGAAGGTGGCGAGGTCCACTTGATGGCGCTCGTGGATGGTATTGGTGAGGCTATCCAGCCGCAGCTCTAGCTTGGTGGCATTGATTTCTTCGCGGCCTTTTTGCTCATTGATTTTCGAGTGATCGCGGCGGACGGCAGCGAGCACGGTTTCTGCCACCTCAATGGTGGCGATGAGCAAATTGCGGCCCTCTGCGCGAGTGTTGATTTCCACTTGGAGGTCTTCCACTTCAGCGTGGTTGCTTTCGCATTCTTCAGCGAGCCGGGCGTTTTCACCGTGGGCTGCCTCGATCCGTTGATCGAAGGCGGCGATCTCAGCCTCGCGGCGAATTGCAACTTCGCGGAGTTCTGAGAGACGGGCCTCCATCGGTTTTTGCTGCTCCTCGGCGGATAGCTTTGCGCGGCGCTCGACGGCTAGCTCAGTGCGCATTTCGTTCAGGCCATCCGTGATGTCTTGCTCGCGGCGGGAAGATGCGCCTGCTTCGGATTGGAGGCGGCGTGTTTCGTTTTCAAGTGCTTCAAAACGATCTCGGGCGGCGGTGAGTTCGCCCTCCATGTGCTCGCGGCCTTGGGCTGCGGCACGATCTCTGTCTTCTAAGGCACCGAGTTCCCACTGCACATTTTCGATTTTCGTTTCGAAATTTTCCACCTCGCGGGAGGCCAGGCTGAGCTGACCTTGGAAGGTGGAAAGATCGACTTTTTGGCGCTGGAGCCGCTCTCGTGAGACTTCTACATCCTCGCGGAGCTGTTCGAGCCGGGCTTCTAAATCGTGTACGCGCTGGCGGGCTGCCTCGTCCGCGAGGCTGAGTGTGCTTACTTCCGCGCTTAGCGAGCGGACTTCGTTTTGAAGTTCTAAAACAGAGGTGCTGCCCTCCGCACCAGTGCCGCCGCGCAGCATGCCTTCTCCACTCAGCAACACACCCGCGAGAGTGGCAAAGGTGATGCCGGAATGGGTGGGGCGAAGACGCAGGGCCGTCGCGAGATTTGGGACGATGAGGACTTTTTCTAACAATCGCTCGATGACAGAAGAAACGCGTTTGTCTGATTTCACCCGGTCCAGTGCCCAAGCGGTGGCACCCTCGGGGAGGGCTTCCATTTGCGTGCCGGTGGA
>JAYULG010000453.1:0-1895 GCA_043763755.1 Akkermansiaceae bacterium
GTGGTGGAACTGGCGATTTTGATGTGTTCGAGCTGTATCCCATAGGCCCGACCCGGAACGAGTTTTCGGTAGAAATCATAAGAGTTAATGTCGCCTTGGATGACGACTTCATTGAGGAGGTAAGCATCTGTTTCATAGTCTTCCACGGAAAGAACCGTGATCATTGTTGCAGAGTTATAGGTATTGTGCGGATTCCAGATCAAGGTTAGGTTTTGACCGAGTAAGTATTTTTCGTCACTCCACATACCATTCTCGGAATCTCCCACTATTTTTGGAGCGCTTGGAAAGGTGCCACTGGTGGGGTAACTCAAAATGGCGATGCCGCCCGTGCGAGCGAAGACGTAGTCAGCGCCGTTCGGGTAGGCACTGCTGGCATTGAGCTCCGCGAGCGAGGGGTATTCATCTTCGATTTCCCATTCATCGTCATCCGAGAAGGGGCGAGCGGCTTGGCTGGCGATTGTTAGGGTGCCGTGGGTTCCTAGAACGGTTGTTTGGATGCGGGCTTCCCCCCAAAACGGGTAATCAATCATCGGCCGGACTACGGGTGCCCCTGCGCCTGTTTGGACGTAGTTGATGAATTTACTTACTTCAAAATCAAGTTCTGTATTCAACGGGCTTGGAATGTGAGTGATGCGGCGAAGCACAGTGGTTTCTACGTCATCAGGCACAGTCATGGCGTTTCCCGCGATGGTAGCGGTGAAGCCTGCCGGGAGATGGCTGAGGCCAGTTTCCCCATTGGTGTCGGTAATGGGGATAGCAGTGAGGACTTTGGAGGAGGAGTTCCAAGTGTAGGTGCCGCGTTCCATACCATCAAAGCCATGTGGGGCATCATCTTCTTCCTCGGTGGAGTAGTAGGTACCCGTTGAAACATTACCTGAAATGCTACCTCCAAGAAATGTGACGGTGGTGGGATCTCCCGGAATAAACCACGACCCGACGATGGCACTAGCGGTGTTGACGACACGGGAGAACGTGAAGGACCCCTCGCCGACGACACTGTAGGTGAGAGTATTTCCAGAAATGGAAAGGGTGGTGGCTCCGGCTGGATGGGAGAGGCCACTTTCGCCGTTCGTGTCGCGCAGGGCCGTGGCAGAAAAGGCGCTGGTCGATTTATTCCAAATGAAAATGCCTCGTTCCATGCCGGGGCGGGAGGAGTCATCTTGGACTTGGAAGTAGATTCCATCGTAGCGAAAGATCAGCAGCACATCGCCACCAGTGAGTTTCCATGCGGAGACGATTTCCGAGGGAGGACTTTCGAAGGATTGCGCCTGCGCCCTTGCGGTGATGCAAGCAGCTTGAAAGATGAGTAAACCTAAGGCGAGGCGGCGAATGAAGCGGTAATACTCCACAACACCCACGATAGGAACAACCTTGGCCACTTGCCCAACGTAGCAATTTGCGGGAGGGGACGTTGAGGGTGAAGTTGCTCTATTCGTGAGCGCTGGGGCTTCCGGAGAAGATGATCGTGACTTGGGGGCGAGTTTTGAGAAACTGAACACAGATATTTCTATTGCATTTCCCCAAGTGAAACATCGGTGAAATCCACCTATTTTTTCTAGGTGATTCACCTAGATCATCTTGCGCTTACCAACGGAACTCGAAACCTACGCCCAGCATCCTCGGTGCGCCGACTTTGCCTGAAACGGGGAGGCCGCTGGCGGATTGATCGGCACGGAGGAGGGCGTATTCATCGTCGAGTAAATTAGAGCCGAAAACATAGACGCTGGCATTCTCCCAAGTATAACCAACGCGGGCGGACAGCAGCCTGCGCGATTCTAGCGCGGTGACTTGCGGGCTATTTACAAAACTATAACTACTATCTGCCCATGAGAAAACGGCTGAGCCAAAGAAGCCAGAAGGATGTCGAAAATCGGCCCCAAGCGAGGCAATCCACT
>JAYULG010000454.1:0-1892 GCA_043763755.1 Akkermansiaceae bacterium
CCCGGCGGTATAGCCTTGCGCCCGAAATAGAATGGATGCCGCCTCACTTTCGCTTTCTGAGAGCGTAGTGGAGTGGTATTGCCGCGCATTTTCATAGAGGGTCTTTTCAAATTGTTTGGCATTCGTAACATCCTCGAAGGCGGCGAGCACCTGCGATGGCGGCGAGAGCTCGCGGATGTCCATCCCAGAAATGGTGATTCCTAGTTTCAAGAATCTGGCTTCTTGCTGCACCTCGCTCGATGCTGCCGTGGCGAGCTCGCGCCGCTGAGAAGTGAGGCTCACGTCGATCGCACGCTCGGCGAGCTGGCGAGTCAGTGCTCGGTAGCCCATCCGTTCTAACAATGCGTCCACGCGCTCGCCCGACGAGGCATAGAGAAAAGGATCTGCAATCCGATAGCGCAGTACGAAGTGGCCTTGGATGATATTGAAATCTGATGTCACCGAGTAGCCCCGCGTCACCGGATCAAGCGCTTTTCCAGCGACGTCGGCATACTCTGTGTAAACCGAGCCACCCGTTGTGCTATTCTTTAATTTCTCGACGAGCTCTGCGTCTGTAAACACCAGCGGCTTATCCGGGTCTTCGATTTTTGTGGTATCGAGTGCCCAGCGGTCCAGCGGTAATGCGAGGTCTTTACCAGTCTCGAATCGCAGGACTTTGTCAAATGGCTCAGGCAAGCCGAACAACAATCCCGGCCCGTGAACCTTAGGCTGGAGCTGGCCAAAACGCATGAGTAAAGCTTGCTCCTGCGGCTGGATCGTGCGGATGCCAGAGATGGCGTAAAGCAGCAGTAAGATCACGAAAACCCACCGCGCATGAGCCGTCAGGTGCTTCAATAAAATCAGCAACGCCTCGACTGCGCGGCCTTCAGTGCGGAGATTGTGGGTCTTCATGGTTCAGATTCAATGGAGTTC
Source organism: Akkermansiaceae bacterium (assembly GCA_043763755.1). Lineage (GTDB taxonomy): Bacteria > Verrucomicrobiota > Verrucomicrobiia > Verrucomicrobiales > Akkermansiaceae > Luteolibacter. The sequence continues at coordinate 913 of JAYULG010000454.1, forward strand.
CCGAGGCTGTGAAACGGGTTACACATTTGTCATAAGCACAATCATTGTGCGAGGTGTGCGGCAGCGCTGGCCAAGGGTCTTCCAAACAGCGGTTGGGCAACATCAAAAAACCCTCACCCGCTGTCGCACTCTTGATCGCCTCCACCTCGCCACCGTGCAAGAACTCGGCATCACACGTTTGATGACCCACGATCTGCGGCAGACCGAAGCTGCGCGTGAGCTTGGCTACGAGGTGACTTCGCCGGGGCTTGGGTGAACGGGTTTTCACTCGGTGAGAAATGGCGCGGGATGTTCGGTAAGCTGGGTGTCCGGCTTGGCGGGCGGTGGACTGCGAGGTTTTTCTGGTTGCAGCGCGGGCGGTTTGGCTTCCGTTTCTTTTAGCCAGTGAAAGGGTGCGACGCTGGTATCAAGCACCACCGTCGTATTCTTATCCACCACAGTGCGGAGGCTTTGGAGCTCTCGTAGGAAGCGGTAAAACTCGGGAGCTTCACTATGGGCTTGGGCGTAGATTGCAGAAGAATCTGCCTCGGCCTTGCCACGGAGTTCTTCAGCTTGGCGCTTGGCATCTGCGATGAGACCAGTGGCCTCCTTGTCAGTTTCTGCCTTCATCTCGGCTGCTTTGGCGCGCCCTTCTGCACGGAACTGGGTGGCTTCTCGTTTGCGTTCCGCACGCATCCTGCGGAAGACGGACTCAGTGTTTGCCTCGGGCAATTGAATCTGCGTGATGCCGCTGGAGAGTAACTCAATCCCCATGTTCTTGCGGGCATCGTCCGTGCCCAGTGCGATGATTTCCTTTTCAAGTTCTGGTAGCATTGAAGCACGTCCTTCTGCGGCCACGAGATCGCTGAAAGGGTGGCGGCCGAGCACGGAATTCCGGGCGGAAGTGACCAGTGCGTCTAACTTGCCATTGGCATTCACCGCGTCTCTCACCGAGATGTGGAACTTTAGTGGATCGGCGACTTTCCACGTGAAATACATCG
>JAYULG010000455.1:0-6590 GCA_043763755.1 Akkermansiaceae bacterium
AGGGTGTGGAGATTATCGTTCGCATTAGCAGCAGTGATTGGGCAGGCAGAGCCACCGCCCGGGATATTGAGCAAGTGGGTGAGGCTACCATCAGTGCCCATTTCAGTGGCGAGAATAGACCCCTCACCCGGCCCAGCAAGGCGCAGCACTGCGGCACCTGCCCCATCGCCAAAAAGCACACAAGTGGTGCGGTCTTCCCAATTGGTGACGGCGGAGAGCTTTTCCGCTCCGATGATCAGCGCGTTTTTAAAAGCACCGTCTGAAATGAGGCGCTTGGAAATTTTCATCGCATAGAGAAATCCCGAGCAGGCGGCAGAAATATCAAATGCCACTGCATTGCGTGCTCCTAAGGCTTCTTGCACATAGCATGCGGTGGCTGGGGTAGGGGTATCTGGCGTAATGGTGGCGACGATGATGAGCTCGATTTCCTCCGCAGCAATGCCTGCTTGTTCGAGCGCTTTTCTCGCTGCATGGGTGGCCATATGAGAGGTGAATTCCCCTTCTGCTGCGATGCGGCGTTCCTTGATACCAGTGCGGGAAACAATCCACTCATCGCTGGTATCCACCCGCACCGCTAGCTCGGCGTTGGTGAGAATTCGTTCGGGCAAATAACTGCCAGTCCCTGCGATACAAACTTGGTTGGCGGACAGCGCTTCACTCATGCGCGGCGAGAGTGGAACCCCCAGACACTCGCCACAAGTGCGAAGTGTATTGCAGAACAATAAGCCAAGCGTGCCCTAACTTACAGGGGCGGCTGCCGCACTCGCAATTGCTGCGAGCGCTTCCTCAATGCGAGGATTGACGCGGTTTTCCACCGTTTCAATGCCCACTCGGATGGCATTGCGCACGGCCAGTGAGGTGGATGAGCCATGAGCGATGATGACTACCCCATTCACGCCTAACAGTGGGCTGCCGCCGTATGTTTCGTAACTGCTTTTTTCCTTCAGCGCCTTGAATGCACCTTGGGCGAGCATGGCTCCGGCGATGCGCAGCGGATTCCCTTGGATCTCAGTTTTCAACCATTTTGAAACGGCCTTCGCGGTCGCCTCGATGGTCTTGAGCATTATGTTCCCGACGAAGCCATCGCACAGCACCACATCCAACTCCGTCTCGAAAAGATCTCTTCCTTCCACGTTCCCGATGAAATTAATGCCGGGCGTTTGTTTGAGAAGTTTGAAAGTTTCTTTGGTAAAAGCAGTGCCCTTTTCGTCTTCCTCGCCATTGGACATCAGGCCTACGCGGGGGTTTTTCACACCCAGAACTCCTTTGGAAAAGGCAGTCCCCATCACCGCGTAGGCAACGAGGTGCTCGGGCTTGGCTTCGGGATTTGCGCCTGCATCTAGGATGTGGCAGATGCCATATTCATTCGGGAGTGCGGAGGCAATGCCTGCCCTGTCCACTCCCGGAAGTGTGCGTAATTTCAGCGTCGCGGCTGCCACTGCTGCCCCCGTATTGCCGGCGGAAACAAACGCATCTGCGTGCTTATCTTTCACCATTTCCATGGCGATATTGATCGAGGAAAGCTTCTTCTTCCGCACGGTCTTGGCTCCTGGTTCACCCATGCCGATGGTCTCCGGAGCGTGGACGATGCTCACCCGCGAGTCGCTCAGATCTAGTCCTTGCTTGGCGCACTCCAATTCCAGAATTGCTTGATCACCCACCAAATACAAATGCCGCAATTTTGGGTAGTATCGCAAAGCATCGATGGCCCCACCGATGTTGATTGCCGGGGCATGATCCCCGCCCATGGCGTCAAGAGCGACTTTCATCTAGAGTTTCGGAAAAAATTTACAGGAATAAGACATCCATTTATCCATCAAACGGAAAGACCGCCGCTCGAGAGATTTTCTCCGAACGGTAGTTGAATTTCCTTCATCGTGCGTGCCTCAGAGGGCTTCGACATCGAGCACTTGGCGATCACGATAGTATCCGCACGATGGGCAAGCGATGTGGGAGGGCACCTTGCTGCCACATTCTGGACAGCTTTTAAAAATAGGTGCACGCCAGCGAGTAGCGCCACGGCGCATTTTTTGACGGCTTTTGGATTGGCGGCGCTTTGGTACGGCCATGGTCTTGTGGTAGTTAGAGTTGGTCCTTTAGGTCCTTGAGATTGTCGAGAGCTGACCAACGGTCATGAATCTCGGCGCGGGGCGGAGTGGGTAGCCCATCTTCCGGGAGCTTGTCCACTGATAAATATCGGGAATCGATTTCACACGCTTGAGGCACATCGCCATCCTCGCACCTCGGATCGATCGGGAAATTGATCAAAACCTCCTCGCGCAGCGCCTCTGTGGCATCGACCACACCTTCATTGATGATCTCAATGGCGATCGCACTTTCCACCTGAATCGTTTGAATAAAAGGGTGCAAGGTGCGGACGCAGGTGAATTCGAAAGGTGCGGCGAAGTTTCCAGTAAGCAATAACTCTGAGCCAAATCGTTGCGCCCAAAAACCATATTCGAGAGGGCCAGTTGCCTTTGCGTCGTCCTCAGCAAGATCGAAAATTTCTTTTGGCAGCGCCCCTGAATATGCTTTTCCTTCCTCGGGTAGACTTCCTAATTCGATGATCAAACGTTCGTCCATGGCAGGAATGTAGCCTTCAAGCTATCCCCGCCAAGCCGGAATTGTCGCCATCATTTCGCACTCGTCACTCGGCATTCCATCGCTAGCGTGCGGGCCACCATGATCATCGATATTTCTCTGCTCACCCGGATTTGTGAAGCACCCGGACCTTCGGGTTTCGAAAAAGAAATTCGGAAGCTCATCCTCCACGAGATCAAAGGCCTCGCGGACGAAATCTCAATCGATAACATGGGCAACGTCATCGCTCTCAAAAAAGGGAAATCTGCGGCTAAAAAAACCATCGCGGCCGCTCACATGGATGAGATCGGATTCATCGTCACACACATTGATGATAAAGGCTTCGTCCGCTTCAATCCAATCGGTGGATTCGATCCCAAGACGCTCACTTCACAACGTGTCATCATTCACGGACGCCAAAATATCATGGGTGTCATGGGGTCCAAGCCCATCCACATCATGAACCCGGATGAAAAAAACAAACCTGCGAAAATCACTGATTATTTCATCGATACTGGCCTGCCAAAAATTGAAGTGCTAATGCAAGTTGCTGTCGGCGACTTTGTCACTCGCCACTCACCCCTCATCGAGCTGGGAGAATGCGTGAACGCTAAATCCCTCGATAATCGTGCTTCGGTTTTCGTGCTCATCGAGACCCTCCGCGAGTTGAAAAAAGCCAAGCGCAAACCCGCCTACGATTTCTACGCCGTTTTCACTGTGCAAGAAGAAGTCGGGCTGCGTGGGGCACAGGCGTCTGCTTTGAAAATCCAGGCTGATTTCGGAATCGGCCTTGATACCACGATCGCTTACGATGTCCCGGGTTCCACCCCACAAGAACGCTGCACCGCCCTCGGCGAAGGTGCAGCCATTAAGCTCATGGACTCTTCAGTCATCTGTGATTTTCGGATGATCGAGTTCATGAAAGCCACCGCGAAGAGTCACAAAATAAAATGGCAGCCTGAGATCCTCGCGGCTGGCGGCACTGACACTGGCAGTCTTCAAAGAATGGTCGCCGGTGGCTCCATCGTGGGTGCCATCTCCATCCCCACCCGCCACATCCACCAGACTATCGAGACCTGTCACACAGGCGATCTTGCCGAGTGCATCCGTCTTCTCGCTGCATGCATCTGCGATCTCGATAAATACGATTGGAAATTCTAGTCGGACCGCAAAACTCAGAACATCTGGAAAATAACGCCAAAAACCCGACGCAGGCGTGGCGATTCTCGAGAACTCATTCCAAGAGTAAAATTTTACAGTCGTATCGCCAATGTCTTAGGAGTGTTTATACGTAATTTCTCTTAAATGTTTGGATTGATTAATGAATTTTTTCAAATTCTCTAAAGAAACCCCGAGTCTAACAGATTGGAAAATTTTTCTCACCCCCAAGCCGCTGTGGTGAAATGTTTAAGGGAATCTAAAAATCCCACGTTTCTAAGAATATTTACAATGTACTCATTTCCGTAACATACCACATCTTGTATTGTGAATAATTTGTGGATACTACATGAGCAAAATCTCATTGACCCGGCCCACCATTTGCTACCAGTCTGAGCTCCACTTTACTTCGCCTTCATCGCATTGCGCCTGCCAATACAAAGCTTACCTTATTCCCATGACTGCCACCTCCACACCCGTCAAAACCACCACCGTTTCTCTCGGCAACAAGACCTTCACCCTCGACCGCGAGAAGGCCGAGCTTGCCTACGCTGGCAAGCGCGTCATCAACGGCAAAGAAACCATGTTTTTCAACATCCTCCCGCTGAAATACCAGTGGGCGTATGACCTCTACAAAACCATGAAAAACAACCACTGGGAGCCAGAGGATGTTTCCATGCAAAAGGATGTCGAGCAGTGGCGTTCCTCCGAAATATCGGATGTCGAACGCTGGATCATCAAAATGGGAATCGGCTACTTCTCCGCCGCAGAAGGCATCGTGGGCGATAATGTGCTCCACGTCGTCCGCGAGGTCGTCACCGCCCCTGAGCTGAAGCTCGTCCTAGGCCGCCACGCTCATGAGGAAAATATCCATGCAGACAGCCTCGTTTACATGATTTCCTCCCTTGGCATCAATCCACACGAGTGCGAGGCCATGTTTGAGGACATCCCCTCCATTCAGGCGAAAAACCACTTCGTCACTTCCAATAGCAAGGCTCTCCGCCGCGATATAGACCTCACCATCACCGCCAACAAACAAGCGCTCGCCAAGAATATTTTCATGTTCGGCCAAGTCATGGAAGGCACCCAATTTTACGGCCTTTTCGGCATGATCCTCAGTCTCTACCGCCAAAATAAATTCCCCGGCATCGGCCAAATGTTCCGCTACACCCTGCGGGATGAGTCGAATCACATCGAAGTCTTCCGCAACCTCCTCATGGATCTCATCGACGAAAATCCAGACATTTGGACCGAGGACTTCCGCGAAGACCTCCGCGCCACCATGAAAGAGGGGATCACTCTCGAAAAATCTTTCATCCGTGATTGCCTCCCAGTCGGTGGCCTCGGCCTCAACTCGGACGACTTCGAAACCTACATCGACTACATCGCTGACCGCCGCCTCACGAGCTGCGGCCTCGCCCCCCTCAACGACAGCGTTTCAAATCCCTTCCCATGGCTCGCCGAAATGATGGACATCAAAAAAGAAACGAACTTTTTCGAAGGCCGCGTCACCGAATACCAGAAAGCCTCCGCCCTCGCCTCTGTGGATGACGATGAGCTTTGAAAACATAGGTCATATAAGTCGCATAAGTCTTATTTTTTCTCCCAGAAAACTCCCTTACCACACTCTCATACCATGTACCGCTCCCTCAACCTAAACGAAGACCTCGCTCTCAAGCAGGTAGTCACGGATCGTTTCACTCTCTCAGATCGCGGCTTTGCATGGCGTGATGTCCTGTCCACTGAAAGACGCGCCCCTGTCACCGATATCACCATCATCCGCGGTGCCATCGACTCAAACTTCTCACTGGATGATGTGGCGGATGCCATCGGTGATTCCCTCACCGATCTTCTCATTTCTCGCCAGCAAGATGAAAAATCGATCTTCTCAGATGTTAACCGCCAGTTCGTCTCAGACGTTGCCAATTCCGTAGCTACTTCTCTCACAAAGTCCCTCGACATAGGTGGCCGCCTCCGCCTCTCCGAGTCCGATCTCTACCTTCTCATCGAGAAAGCCCTCCTCGAAAACGAAGCCTACGACGTCGCAAAATCCCTCGCATTCCGCCGCTCCATGGAAAAAACCGGCACCGTGGATGTCCACACTGGCCCGCACTCGCTCCCCGTCCGCCTCATCCGCCGCAATGGCAACGTCGTCCCTTGGTCCGAGACCAAAATTGAAATCGCCGTTCGCAAAGCCTTCCTCACCATCAAGGAAAACCCCGAGCCAGCCGTCGAGGTCGCCAAAGGTGTCACCGACCGCATCCGCCGCGGCGACTCCTCCTTCGTTCACATCGAGGACGTACAAGACATGGTCCAAGAAGAACTCATGCGCCAAGGCCATTTTAAGGTAGCCACCCACTACGTGCTCTACCGGAACGAGCGTACCCGCCTTCGCCAAGAAGAGGAAGACAACGCCGAGGATCCCGCCCAAGAACTCATGGTCACCGTCACTTCAGACGATGGCATCTCCTCTTTTTGGGACGGCACCGATCTCCGCAAGCGCATTGCCTACGCTTCCATTGGCCTCGATCTCAATATCAACGAAATCGAAATCGAGCGCGAACTCCGCCGCTCCGTTGGCAACGAAATTTCCGCCAAAGACCTCAAAGCCACCGTCATCCTCAACGCCAAGGCCCTCATCGAGAAAGACGCAGATTTCGCGAAATTCGCCGCCCGCATCCTCCTCTCTTACATCTACGAGGAAGTCCTCGATTGGTCCATCACCCGCGATGGCATCGATAAACTCAAGCAAGCGCACAAAATTGCCTTCAAGTCTTATCTCAAACACGGCGTCGCCATCAAGCGCCTCACCCCCGAGCTACTCGACCTCTACGATCTCGACAAAATTTCCG
>JAYULG010000456.1:0-1887 GCA_043763755.1 Akkermansiaceae bacterium
AATTCCACCTTTGTCCATTCTTCACCCGGCGGTGGCACTGGCAAGACGGCACCGTTTAACCGTAGTAGCAGTTTCCCTGGCCCTTGTTTTTTCCATCGATAGCTGACAGTTGCGGGTCCCACTAAGGTCATTGATGCGGAGGCCGCTGAGTAATTCCGATTGAGCAAAGACCATGCATAGTCTCGGCCGACGGGTGCTCTCCGATCAGTGATTCCCAGCCACTGTGATGAGGTGACTGGCTCTAAAGATTCCATTGAAGCGGCAAGCCCTACAGCGCTTCCCACTTTCAACTTGAGCGAGTCTAGCTTTGGCAATGTAATCGTACCCGGAATAGGCACACCCGGGTCAAACGTCCACTTGGAATGTCTACCAGGTTTTAAAATACTCGCGTGCGTGACCCAAGTTCCACTCGTAGCGGGCGGGGGCACCGCAGTTTGCGATTCAGACTGCTGCGACCAACCCGGGCCACCTTGAAGGTAGCTCACCGTCATCTTTCCGGTTTGCTTGGGATCGAAAAAATAGAGCGATGCACCCAGCCCAGATTCCCAGTAATCGGTCAACCCGGCCACCACTCGTTGGCCACCGGCATCGCCGATTTCTAGGGCATGCAGGGAATCTTCATCTACCGCCTGTGCCAGAGATGAGACTCCTTGCTGAAGCCTCATCCCACTGATTTTCCAAACTTGGCTGAACAAGGTTGCCTCATCTTGCCGATCGTATTCTCGGCGCGGTGCTCTTTCATAAACCCAGCGCACTGCATGAATTCCTCTTGGCAGACTCAAGCGCATGCGTTGCCAATCGTGGCGCTCCAACGCGGTGATGATCGCACCATTGACCTCGAGTCTCGCAGTCGAGTCGCCAGACTGGAGCAGCAGTTCAGAATCCCATGATAATTCGCATGGGCCACTGACTAAAGTTTGCGTCCATGATGTTTGCCAACGTGCGGGATTCATCACAATTGCGGGACCAGCCGCACGGCCAGCCTCATTGAAACCTTGGGCTGGCTGACCGGTGCTGGTCTGCCAAAATTGCTGGGTGAGCCCGCTGGCCTGCGCCAGTGATATGGGAGTCAAAGGCAGCCATGTGACATCATCTACCGCTCCCGTGATCCATTCTGCGCCAGTGCCTAGGGGATGGCGAAACGTCAGCCGTATGCGGTGAGATCCCGCTGCAGTGATCCATTGCTCAGGCCACTGGGTGCCGCTGATCTCCGCACGGACTCCATCAATCGTGAGTGACCAATAATTCCATGGTCCACCATAGCCGGGCAGCGGACCTCCCGCACCTTCTCGCAACCAAAAATCGAAGCGGCCCGGGCCATCCACCGTTGCCTCCAGCCATGATTCCTCACCAGGCTTGAGGGCGATGTAGGCTGCGGTGCCATTCTTGGCCTGCGGGTGCGGGCGGCCAGTGAATGGCCGCTGTGGGTAGGTGCTCCATGTCACCGCTGTGGGGGTATCGAGCGCTTCTGCCAACTGCGAAATCGAATGGGGCAACCATTTAACTTCATTAAGCAACAGCCGTGTCGCCGACCAAGAATCATAGCCACTTCCTCCGACGGTCCACTCTATGTGCACCGGAGTGGAACCCAAGATGGGAATCGTAAAGCGATCATTCTCCTCAAAAGCTGCAAAGTAACCGAATTGATTCCCGACGCGAAACATCACTCCTCCAGACCCTTGATACACTATTGCCCTAAATGAAAAAACTCCCGGGCCAGTGACGGTGGTTGCCAAGGTGCTCCTCTGATTCATCGCCAACGGCGGAGAAATTACGACATCATCGGAGGGAGGGTTTCGCAACACTCCTTGCCATGGTGCGATCGGATCATTTTCCCAAACGAGTTCTGGTGCATCAAGAGCATCTTCAAGCGTCACTGCTGGCAAG
>JAYULG010000457.1:0-1886 GCA_043763755.1 Akkermansiaceae bacterium
GCCGCCCAGTTTTCATCGTTTGTTTTATTTGCCATGGCCGCTCCAATTCCCGCCAACTTCGTGGCAATTTGTAGATTGCTAAACTCTTCCTAATTAAAATCAAGGACACTTATCATTGATTTAACGAGACTGTCGTTAAAAACGATTGTCTTTATAAAGTAGGCTGTTATGACTTTCCTTGTGCAAGCGGGGCAATTGAAAAGCCCCCCACCACAAGTCCTACACCCTCCATCATGAAAACAGAACTCGCCTTTATCCTAGATCGCTCCAGCTCCATGGAATCCATCCGCCGCGCTGCTATCGATGGCTTCAATACCTTCCTCCGCGATCAACAAGCCGCACCCGGCCAGCAGCATTTCAGCCTCATTTTTTTTGATACAAAAATCGAAACCCGCCTCGATTCCATCCCCGTTGCCGAGGCTACCTCTCTCACTCTAGAATCTTACGTTCCCTGCGGCGGCACCGCCCTACTTGATGCCATCGGCATCACCATCGACCGCCTCGGGCAACGTTTTGCAGCCCTCCCCCCACATGACCGCCCTGAGCACGTCACCCTCGCCATCCTTACCGATGGCGAGGAAAACTCTTCCGTCCACCACACATGGCAGGACATCGCAAAACGCATCCGCCACCAGACTGAAAAATACGCATGGGAATTCCTCTTCCTCGGTGCCAGCGAGGATGCCATTGCCACCGCCGCAAAACTCAACATCCAGCCCGCTAATGCCTCCAGCTTCCGGGCGGATGCCCTAGGCCAAGAAGCCGCCATGGCCAGCCTCTCCCGTAAATCCCTCGCCACGCGCGCCAGGAAATCCGGCAAAGCAACCCCCGCGCAACTCGCCGATGCAGATGCCCCGCTGCAAACCATCTTCCACGAAGAAGACCGCAAACGCTGCTGAACGAGTTCGAACTCATACATCTCCCATCTTCCCATCTCCCATCTCAGCTTTTGCCGCAGCAATGACCTTCTACGCACACACTCTTAATGGCCAGCCCCCAGAAAAATGGGAGCCGCTCTTTACCCCATTTGGTGACGAGGTCGATCAGTGCCAGCGGGAAACCTGCAACGCATGCAAGGAACAGCACCCCCATCACGGGCACCTCAATAAAGTCGCATTCTGGACCGCCAAGTTCGCCGCAGAAATGTTCCCAGCGCATCCCCCCGACTCCACCAACGCCCACCAGTGGGGCTACCTCACTGGCCTCTGGCATGATCTCGGGAAATTCTCAGAGGAATTCCAAGAGCGCCTCAAAGGCTCACCGCGCCCTGTAGATCATTCCACCGCTGGCGCTCTCCACGCTCTGGAGATGAAATCTTTTGGCCCGCTCATTTCCTATCTCATAGCAGGCCATCACGCGGGACTAGCAGATGGCTCTGAACTATTTGAGCATCGCTTTAAAAAAGAAATTCCAGACTGGCTTGCCAAGGCTCAAGCCAGCGGAATCCCGCTAGATCTTGCGTTACCCATCCCTCCACTCACTCGACTGCAAGCCGGAAATGATGCCATGGCCTTCATGCTGCGTTTCTTTTTCTCCTGCCTCGTCGATGCCGATTTCCTCACCACCGAGGCATTCATGAATCAGCAGCAGGCGAAACTCCGCGTGGATTGGCCAGACGACATCATTTCAAAAATGCTGCCCGTCTTGGAAAACCATCTCATTTCCAAGTTCGCGGACGCCGAAAACTCTCCCGTCAACGAGGCTCGGGAAAATGTCCGCCATGCCTGCTTCACCGCTGCCTCAAGCTCTCCAGGCTTCTTTTCACTCACCGTTCCCACCGGCGGCGGGAAAACTCTCTCATCACTCCTCTTCGGCCTTCGCCATGCCATTCTGCATGGCCATCGCCGCATCATCTACGTCATCCCCTTCACCTCCATCATCCGCCA
>JAYULG010000458.1:0-6560 GCA_043763755.1 Akkermansiaceae bacterium
ATTCATTTATAAGTGTCATAGATCAGAGAACTATGACACCTGTGAATTCGCCGTAGCAAATAGCTACGCAAGGCGCTCGGGACCACGCTTACGGCGCAACGCCAAATAAACCGCCCTCGATAAACTGATCCTCCCAAAAACCACAACCCCCACCGAGATCACGAACGCGAAGTTTGCCGCATCAGGCATCATCCTCACCTCAGACAGCCCTATCTACGCCGGGTCGAGAGGCGTTACTTTTAACAATGCGGTTGAGCCCTTCGTAGGAGTAATCAAGCGGTATCTACCAAACCTCACGATTAACGAAAAACTTTTTTCCACAAAGGCTGGGCGATTGAAGCTTGCTGCAGATTTGGAAACCGCAATGGCCCCGAGCGAACCGGACTTTAAAAAACAGTCACCGCTACCGCAAGAAGATTCCGAGTTATATCCCCCGCTAGATTTGCTGATGAAATCTTATAACGCAGCGAAAGATGCAAGTCGCGATCTAAAACCTCTTCCGAAAGCAATGCCCTCAAATACGCCACTGATTGTCGGAGTAAGTTCTCTGCTGGCGCTGCTCTTGGTTTGGCTGCTTCTCAAGTATCGCCAGTCAAATTCAGAAAAGTCTTGAGATGGACTATAAAGTAACTGCAACAACACTTAGCAACTTCAGATGTTTAGTCTTTTAGGAAAGTAACTCCATTTTATGGAATGAGAGGCATTGTAATGACCTTCGGCGCTAAAGTCAGGAGTAGCGGCCTCCAACATGTGATGGAAGCCACTCTCAAAGCAGATCAAGCACTCGTCGCCACGGGTCTCGATCATCGCTTAGTTTCGCACCGTTTGATTGTGGAAATCGCCTCGGCAAGGAAAGCCCATGTAGGCAGGCGGACTTGACCAGCAGCTCGTTCATTGCAGCAAGTCACTGGTGCGATTTTATGGCGGTCGCTTTTTTCCAACATTCTGTAACGAGCTCGATGAGCACGCGCGGGAGATCAAATCCGAGAAGTGTTTTTTGTTGCATGAGGACAGGCTGCTCAATGATGAAAGCTGCGAAATCTGTCGTCGCTTTGGCTTCATCTCCGAGCTGATGACTGCATAGAATCTGATAAATTTTGCGGGTGTTTGTGGATTGATAGTTTGGGTCTTTCGTCCGCTCTTCTGCTATGGCTTTTGAAATTTCTGCATCTGCTTCTTGGTAACGGGCTAACAGGACAAGTGCCATAATGCGCGAGTCCATAAAGAGAGCGGGTGAAGTGAGCGCCTTTTCTAAAATAGGAACTGCCTGCTGCCGCAGACCCTGATCACACAGTAGTGCCGCCCTGCGCACTGCCCAATTCGGGTTCTCGGGCGAGGAAGCACAAAGTTTTGTTAGGACGGTGGTGAGAATTTCCGGATCTTGGTGGAGAAAGAGTAAATCGTTTGCAAGGCTGAGAATATCGAGACGGTCTGGCTCCATTTCTATAGCTTTCAAACTCCATTTTCGTGCCTCGGGGTAATCCTCAAGCTTCTGTTCTACACGAGCGAGGTAAAAGCAGACATCCGCGTCTTTAGAAGCATTCCGGGCTGCAGATTCACGAAGCAATTGCATCCTCGCATAGAGCGGAGTGAGCGCGAGCATTTCTTTCTTATAAGCATCACTTTCTGAGTCTAATTTTTGTGCTGCAAGCATCCGCTCCACAATGAAGTTATTTTCCCAAAAGCATAACGCCGCGCGCATGACTCCAACGGCAGGCATGGCACGAGAGGCTTCAGATATCAGGACATCATTGTCTGTAATCCACCGCATGGAAGTAGATTGAATGTTTGGCGAGACGCTACGGGTAGAAGGCACTTGGAGGAACCAAGATTGTGGATCTTGGGCACGGATGCGCTCCCATGCACGGGTGGGATCTACCGTGGCATAACTTCCTAAAGCGGTGAGCTGGCTGGCTACGGTGGCCTCAGTGAGTGCGAAGAGATCAACCTTTTGTCCTGCGATCGGCGCGAGTTCAAAAATCCTAGTGTACGTTTTTCCCTCGCTGCCTGCGCGCGTGGCTGTCACCGCCAGAAGGCAGTCATCCGGGCTAAATGCGAGTGAGAGCACGGTGCCCTCAATGATGATTTCCTCAGCAGTCTGGCGGGCATTCTGCCAATCCCAAACCCGCACCACATCGCCGACGTTGCTTCGGTTACAGGTAGTAGCCGCCCATTTTCCATTATGGCTTAGGATTCCTTTCTGCACTGGATTATCACGATGAGGAAGCGGTGGCCCTAGTGGCTTGCCTGTGCGTGTATCCCAGACTTGGGCGATTTGATCACGGCTGCAAGTGAGCAGCGATGCCGCCTGCGGGCCGAAGCTTAGCGCGAGGATCGCATCATCATGATATAGAATCACGGGTGGTGCTTGTAAGTCTGCGAGATTCCAAATCAACGTCATCCGTTCATTTTTTACATCATTACTCCCTGCATGAATGGCGAGATAGGTTCCCGCATTTGTATAGATCGAGTAGCTATAGCTAAAACTGGGATGTGCGAACGGAAGGGGCGCACCATCGAAGGCAGAGAATAGGAGGATACGCTCAGCTTGAATGGCAATAAGGTAGCGGGAATCACCAGAAAATGTGAGTGCAGTGGTATAATCTGATATTGGCTGTGGTGAAGCGAGGGGCTCGCCCGTTTGCGCATCTACCAATAAGATATGGTTATCCTGATAGATGCCCACTTTTTTCCCATCCGGACTCAGCGCCGATGCGATAATGGTGGACGGTCGCTTAATTGTCAGTGGCGGTTTAGTCGTTTCCGTGAGACTGATGATGAGAACGGTGTCTGGAGTAGTTTGTGCAAGAGCGGAAGTTCGATCATCGTCCCATTGGATAGTTGAGGCTTGATTCTTAGGTAGTAGAGCCGCGCCAGTGGTTTCGAGTGTTTGCGCATTATAGCGGGAAATGCCTGCGGCGGATGCAGTGATGATTTGCGTGTTACCATTTGCAAAGCTGGCCTGATGGAAAGTGCCTTCATGCGTGAGTGGCTGAGGCAATGCGCGGCCCACGGCGAGATCCCAGATGCGGGCAAGTGAGTTTGTACTCGTCATGAGGTAACGCCCATCCCAAGAGATTAGCATATCTTGTAAGCGACCCTCGTGGTGGATGGGCTCAAGCACCTGCCGCGCCGGAACAGCATCTTTTGCAGGTCGTAATCCATCTTCTAACAATGCATCAGTGCCTGAAGCTAAATCAAAAATTTTCACCGTTCCCTCGCTATCTGCGGCGAAGAATAGTAACCCATCTGGCGAAAATAAAACCTTCACCGGGAAAGTCTCAAAAGGAAACGCGCGATCTTCTCTTACCTCGTTACGATGATAGATCGTCGCCCGGGTGCTGAAGCTCGCCACCGCAATGAGCGTGCCATCATGATTCACGTGGAAATTAAAAACCTCGTTGTTTACCTCAATTTTTCGAGAGACGAGCTCATCGCCCGTCACCATGGAATAAAATACAAACAAGCTTGAAACGGATGGTTTCTCATCGGTCTGAATAGAACAATACTGGCAGACCATCACCTTTTGATCTGCTGAAACTTCTATACTGCGAGCAAACATACCTTCCTTCTGATAGCGCTTCACAGCAGCTAGAGACTCTGGCTGGTAGAAAACGAGTTCATCGCTAGCGATGGCGATGATGCCATTTTCTTGTCCGATACCAATGGCGCGGACGGAGCCAGCTTGCTTGTTTTCCCCGGTTAACTTGCCCGTCGCAGTTTGCCAAGAGCGCACGCCACCTTCTGTAGTTCCTTCAAAAATATGCTTCCCAGACATGCTTGGGGACATGGATGCAAAGTCTTTGGTAAGTTGCACGGGCAGCGGACTTGCCCGGCCATCGAGGAACCAGATGCTGCATAGAGAATCTTGGCGAATGTTTACGACAAATTGGCTCAGCGGAGACATGACAGCGGCGAAAGAATCAGGCTCCTTTTCCCACGGGCCAGGTAAAACTTTGCGTGTATTGAGATCATATGCCTCGACGGTATGGTCCTTTGAAAGGTAGGCAACGCACTGGGCCGGGCCTGTGAGCGCCCCACTGATGCGTTGGCGGCTTTGTGCGGGCGCTTGCACTGAGCGGATGGGTATCGCTTTTGGTAAGCCGTAAAGGTGAACCGAATACAACCGCCGTCTGATGCCCTCATGAGCAGGATCATTTTCCAACCCTTGCATCAGGCTCGTGAGACCTTGGCGAGTCCTGCCCGCCTCTAATAGATCCGTCCCTTGCTGGTATGCGGCTCTCACTTGACTCGCCTTTGCTTTGGTCTCGGCTACCTGCGCGATTGCCTTTTGCACGAGGGCGAGCTGGGCATTGCGCGTAGCCTTGCCGCGTTCACTCCATGCAAAAATACCGCCAGCTATCGCAATCACACTCAGCATGAGTGCTCCCACCATGATGGCGCGGGCACGGCGTAGTTTCGAGTATTCTTGGCGCTTTGCATGGGCTATAGAATTTCCAATATATGCACGCTCTGGAGCATCTAACGCCGACTCATATTCACTCAAAATCTGCTGTGCTTCTGCCAGTGCAATGCCGTTAGGTATGAGATAATCGTCTGCTCGGCTGTGGTCTTCCCACTCTGCCAGACGAGTGGCGATGCGAGACCGCACTCGTAGGAAATTGCGATTTCCCTCCAGCCACTCGATCACGCGGGGCCAATGCCGTAACAAAGCCTCATGCGCCACTGAAAGGACGCGCCCGCCATCCATTGCCCGATCCGCAGTGAGCAGCCTAGCCTCGGTAAATGCGGTAACGAGTTTCTCAATTCCGGGGTCCGCCGGCAGAGTGGATGCCACCAGCATACGCCGCACCGCAGTGCCGTCTGGGCTCAAGGTCACTAACCGACGCCACACCTCATCGAAGGAAGCTTGCGCTTCCGCTGGCAGGCCCTGGAAAGTCTGCTCTGCGCGTTGGCCGATGGCACCTTCTAGTCCACCAAGATCGCGGTAGCTACGAAAGGTCATCACACCCTCAGCACTGCGAGATTCATATAACTGCTCGAGTGCATAACTCAATAGAGGCAATGCGGAAGCATCTCGCATTGCCGCATCCCGGATCATTTCATCCAGCTTATACCCAGTAGCTCTATCTTCTTCAAATTCTAGCCCGGCCGTGATGGCAGGCTGGCGGATCATTTGCGCAAGATCTCCAGGAGAAGCGGGAGTAAGAGCATAGCAGCCCACTCCTTTCATTAACTCTACCAACAGCGGATGCTCAAGACAATGCGAGTAAAAATCACTGCGCAGCGTGCCAATCACAAAAACTCGCCCACTCATGGCCAGCGAGTGCAAAGCTATGATAAATCTCTCCAAGTGATCTTTACTTAAATTTCCAGTGAAGATTTCCTCAAGCTGATCTACAACCAATGCGAGCCTTGCGACGGGTGGCTTCATCAGTGCAAGTTCGGCCCGTTTCTCCGCCACATCATCAAGACGGTTTTCCGCACCAAGCTGATGGATTTCCTCCAATTTAAGAGTTTCCCAACGATTTTTCTCTGCAACAGCCGCTTGACTGAGGGCTTGCCGGACGAGCAATCCTGCACCCGCTGCATGGCTAGAAAGTAGCCCCCCAAGAGCCTCGGCAGTGGTGCCATCCGACCCCAGCTCGGGCAAGGCAGAAGGCGCAAGCACGGCACTTGCGAGGGCAAGAAATGGATCAGCTTGAGCATCTGCGGGCTTAAAGACTGCGCGCCGCCACAGTTCTGACCCCTCGATGACCCCGGGCTGGATCAACATTGGGAGCACACCCGCACGCGCCAATGAGGATTTCCCACTGCCGCTGGCACCCACGAGAAGAATGAAGCGGCGGGTAGCTTGTACCAGTCCAGCCCCTTCCATTTCCTGCACTTGAAGCGCCTCAATCACGGCCCCCACTTGGGCCGTCCGACCGTAGAAAACTGGCGCATCATCAAAGTCAAAAGTGGCCAACCCTAGATAGGGTTGGCCACTATATCGAGAGAGATCTTTCCCAATCGTCAAAGGCGCGGGTGCGATCTCTAACAAATACGAGCGGAGACCAAGGCTAAGCTTATCTTCGAACTCGCCAAGAGTCCTGTATTCATTCACTGCTGCCGTAAAAAAGTTTCCAGATTGGAAATAGCGTTCGAAAAAATGGTCCAAGCGGTCTAGCTCACGATCGGCAAAGGCACGCGCTTCCTTGGGTCGGCTGGGGCGGCGAGGCTCTGTGAAATTTCTAAACACAAAGATGTTAGGGGAGCCACATTCTCGGAAGGCGGTCATCGCAGTGAAGAATTCATACTCGGTGCCGCTTTCGAAAAAACCGCCTTCTGGATGTGGATGGCGGTCTGGGTGCAGGGGCGTCCCAAGGCGACTCCATAGCATACAAACCACCACATCAAAGGTATTCATCGCGGGGATGTTTTGCTGATAATCCTTTGTCGCAGACAGCGCTTCATGTTCCCAAAAGTAAGGCTCTAGGATGAGGCTGCTTCCAGCCTCGATCTGCAATCGGCTCACGATCTTCCGCGCAGTTTCGCGCTCCATTTTCACATCCCCCGGTGAGCTGAAAAATATTCTTACCGTGCGTGGCGACTCCATA
>JAYULG010000459.1:0-6552 GCA_043763755.1 Akkermansiaceae bacterium
CCAAGACGATTTCCAAATGCGTCACGAGCGGCCTCAAACCACACAGGGAACCAGGCCGATAGTGGGCCGGCCCAGCGCGAGAGAGCCACTCCATGGAGAATGAGCAGGGTGGCTGCGGCGGCCGTCCCCTTGTCTCTGCGCGTCAGCCACCACATATTCCTCAGCCGATAGTAGAGCTTGTCACCTGCAAGGCCACTTTCGAGTGTGATCGAGATTCCAAACATTTCCCAATGATTCAGGGAACCAGACCGTGGATGGTATAAAAGAGACTGGCTGATCATATAAACCGGGAACCCGGCACGCTCGATCCTCCTTGGGTAATCTTCGTCCTCTCCCCGCAGGAAGAGCCTGCCTTCGACAGGCCCTATCATCTTGTAAACCTCGCGTGGGATGAGGGCGCCGAGCCATGAGCGGCGGATGCGGATGGCCAACTCCGCAGGTAAAAGATCGTTTTCTTTAAAAGTCTTCCAGCCATTGTGGTGGGGTAGTTGGACAGGCCAACTCAGCTCGCCAGTCGCCATGTCTATGACTTTGCATGAGCGCACTGTGTGGGCGGGCACTGCGGCGGCCATCAAGTGAGCAAGAGCTTCGGGCTCTGGCCATGAGTCATCGTCGAGAATCCATACCGCTTCGAAGCCATCTTTAAACAATGCTTCAAGCGCGATTTCCATGCCACCTGCATTTCCAATGTTTTCTTCCAAATCGATCCGGACGAGCCATCCGTCAAAAACGTGGCTAGCCTCATCCAGCATGCTGCGCGTGGCATCCGTCGATGCATTATCGACGACGAACACCTTCTCCGGGCGCAGCGTCTGCGAAGCCAGTCTCGCGAGGCAGGTGCGTGCCACTTCACACCGATTCATCGTCACAAATACGGCGGCAATCCCTTCTGCGGTTTGCTGGGCGTTATGCATTCTCAGGAAGTGTGCTTTGTGCGTTGGGGGCACAAGGGTATAGCAAGGTCAAAACACGGCGTTGACCAGCGATGTCTGCTCGCAACATGATGCCGGGCAGCGTTTGGGACTTTTCCGGCCCAAAGCCGAGATTGACCGAGACGGATCCTTCTGTGGTGCCGGAAGCGAGATCCACGTAGGCCTGTATCGATTTCCCTTTGTCTGACCGCAGTTGGAAATGTTGGAAAAACGGCGTGCCTACGGATTTGGCGAGATCTAGCGTTTGATGCGCGTGGGGATTGACATGGAGCAGCCAACCATCGCGGTCTGAGACGATGACAGAAACGTCCAGTTGGTCGAGCACCCGGAGGATCTCATGATTCGTCAGAAAATCCTGTTCTCGGCTCCTGGCATACAAGCAAGCAAGCACTCCGGCAGCAGCGGCAATGAGCGCCCGGGTGACTACCAGTGCTTCAGGATTTCCGGCAGCCCCGGCCCACATACCTCGCCTCATCCATAGTGTCACCGCGATCGCCAAAATGTAGACTACCGTCCAGCCGATGAGCTGGCGGGAAGGTAGAATAAACGAGAAAACAACCAGCGAAATCACACAAGCGACTGGAACCATTGAAAAGCTCAGCCAGCCGCTACGGTCGATCCCAATAGCGATCAAAAGCACCACCGCAGGCAGCCATCTACAAGCTGAGCACTGGGAAAAACTGCCTTTTCCATAGGGTGTGAGGCAGTCAGATAAGATTGGCATTGAGAAAGGTTTTTTCCATTTTTTCAAACCAGATGGGTTTATTAAATTTTGCCAGCAAGACCTCTAGGCCATTGCGGCCCATGTCTCTGAGGGTGGCTCCTTTTTGAAAGGTATCCTCCAGCACCCTCGCGAGGTCTGAGGCATCATCGGGATCTGCAAGGAAGCCATCTACTCCATCGTTGATTAGCTCCGGTAGTGCTCCGATCCGGTGCGCGACTAGCGTCCGGCCCTGAGTCCACGCCTCTAGGACAACCATGCCAAAGGGCTCCCGCCACAGTGATGGCACTACGGAAAATGCAGCTCCAGCCCATAATTCCTTCTGGGCATCACTTTTGACAAATCCCGCAAAAATGACGTTGCTCAGGCCCAAGTCTTGCGCTTGCTTCTGCACGGACGCTAATTCTGGCCCATCTCCTGCAATGACCAAACGGCGATTTTTCCCAAGCTGCGCCCACGCGTCAAGAAGGCGATTCACACCTTTTTCCGGTGAGAGTCTGCCGATGAAAAGGCAGTAGCCATCCGCAGGGAAATCCGGAACTTCCATAGATGCATCACGCTCCAGGAAATGGTGGACGACATCTATTTTCTCCTCAGGAAGGCCCATCTGGACATGCACCTCTTTCTGGGCATGGCTGATCGCAATCCAGCGCCGCACTTGTTGAAACACCTGCCGCCGCCTCAGGTCCGCCAGGAGCACTGCCATGGCGATGCTTTGGGGATAGCTGTCACGCCAACACTTGCCTATTGCACCATGGATGAAGTTTCCACTGCCGCACTTATGGCAATCCTGCCCCTTAGTGAATGAGAATCCATTCACACAACCCATGCGGTAATTGTGCAGAAAGTGGATGATGGGCACCTCAAGCTTCTCCGCCAAGGCGTACGCTCCCGGTGAGATTGCCGGGAACACATTGTGAATCAGCCAGACATCGAACCTGCCGACAGTCTGGAACGCCTTGAGCCGCTCAAGCACCGGGAAATTTCGATAGGCCAGCAACGGCAGCACCCAGCGCGATTTTTGCATCATCTCTTCTGAGGAAACGATGAAGTAGTCTACCTCGAATTGTTCAGCAAGTGTCTCACCGATCCGGAATACGCTCCCTTCCTCGCCACCATAATGGAGATAGCGGCTGAAGAGCTGGAGGATATTGAGGCTGAACATCAAGTGGGGGGCGGTGGGGGATCAATCACGAGCCTTGGTGATGCCGGCGCGATTCTAAGCCGTTTTGATAAACTTGATAGATGCCTTCCAAGCATCTTCTCCATGACAGGGACTTGGCTCTTTCATATCCTGCTTCAATCTGGCTGGGTGAAACGCCTTCTGTCGCGATCCGAGCCAGCACAATGGCCAATTCTTCCGGGGAATGGGGATCGAAGTAAAACGCCACATCCCCTCCCACCTCAGGCAGGCTGGTGCAGCCACTGGCGACCACGGGCACCCGCGCAGCCATTCCTTCAAGCACTG
This sequence comes from Akkermansiaceae bacterium, assembly GCA_043763755.1. Lineage (GTDB taxonomy): Bacteria > Verrucomicrobiota > Verrucomicrobiia > Verrucomicrobiales > Akkermansiaceae > Luteolibacter. The sequence goes on from JAYULG010000459.1 coordinate 3,122, forward strand.
GCAGGCCGAAACCTTCATAGAGAGAAGGAATGACGACGACATCTAGGCTCGCGTAGTATGCTGCGATTGCCGCATCCGGCAAAAATCCATGTTCGATCAATCCGTCAGCGCCAAGCTCTCTTTTAATAGACTCAGCGAGTGAATGAGGAAGGGGCGCTCCGACGCGGACCAATACGACCTTGCGCTGGATCTTGGCTTTCAAGCGGGCAAGAGCCGCTGGCAGGACAGCCAAATTTTTGCGCTCTAGAGTGCTGCCTATACTCCCGATTAGAAACGGCCGATGATCGCCCTTCAGTGAGGAATCAGCAGAAGAACTCACATTGGCGGTGGGCATTTCAACCCCTAGGAGAATCACGTGAATTTTACTACCTTCAATTTTAAGGAGCTCTTGGATCTCTTGCTTGGTATAAGTGGAGTCTGCAATGATCGCATCAGCCTGTCTCAAATGTAAAACCCAGCTTCGGAAGCGCTGTGCCTGCGCTGCAGTCAGTTCACCGGGAAATCGCAGCGGGATAAGATCATGCACCGTGACAATTTTAAAGGCCCTCTGAGGCGCATAGGGTAAAAGATCGGCCCAACTGTGATCGAGAATATGAATTATTTCACCGTTGGCGCGGGTTTTGACCGCGGTAGGATATAAGAACTTGCGAGTGAGCAGCTTTTTTATCCGTCCGCCGCCCAGGGTGTCGCTGGCAGATGCAGGCAAAATGGAATTGCAGATAAACGGATCATCAGGAAGCTTCGCGGAATCGAGAAGATTCCAGTAGCGGGTCATGGAAATGCCCCCATACACTGGGTGTGCGGGAAGCCACGAAACGCGAGTTAGAGAGGAATTTACCGCATTCATAGATGTTTGCCCTCGCGCGAAAATTCCTGATGGAAATTAACGATCCATTTTGCGAGTTCCCCACCGAGTTTTGACGCGCACAAGGATTCACCGATCACGCGGGATTGTCGGCCCATGTCATTCCGGCGTGCCTGATTCGTGATAAGTTCCTCTAGGCGATCTGCCAAGGCAACCGCGTCAAATGGATCAATGACATGCCCGTTGACTCCCTCCGAGACCAATAGCGCGGAGGATTCCGCATACTTGCTGATCAGAAGTGGTAGCCCGAAAGCCGCAGCCTCATGCACCACCACCGCAAATGTGTCAAAACGCGAAGTGAGCACAAAGACATCCGCGTGCTTGAATTCCTCGAACAGGGGCTCTCCCTTCATCATGCCCAAGGGCTTCATGAAATCCTGCAGGTCTTCCTTGTTAATGACCGACTCGAGCCAAGCCGGATCCTGCGTCCCCACCAGTCTGACTTCAAAGTCACGAAAGCCCCGGTCAACCAGCAGCCGGACGGCTTTTGCCAATAAATCGTGGCCTTTGCGGGGAATGTATTGGGCAACCATGAGAATCCGTACTGGACCTGTACGCACGGTATTATAGGCGCATGGAAAGTCCCGGATATCCACAGAGTGTGGGGTGAAGCAGACGGGTCGGTTCCGGTGGGAGAGTGGAATCCTCGCTGCCTTGGTATGGGCGATCACGCCCGAGGTGAGAAACGCTGCGGAGCGGTGGACCACACGGTTGATCCATGAAAATTGGCTCCAGTCACTGTCCTTGCCAAGGTCGGAACACACCACGCAAGGAATGCCTCGCAAGAAGCAATAAAACGCGGCCATGAGCATCGGGTAGGAGTATTCTTGAATGAGCACCATATCTGGCGCGACTTCTTCTATACGCACGGAGTCTACCGCGCCATTTGGAGGCCTGCACTTGCCCAATAGTCGGTCGCACAACGCACGGGCAAATGTACGGAAATCAATCTGAGGAAACTTGATGTGAGTGACCAGACCTCCATTTTCCAATAGATCTCCCCAATCTACCTCCCACAAGTCCTCTCCGGTGTGCGGTGTGGAATGGATGATTCTGTAATTGGTGGGAACAGCCGCAGCGATTCCTGAGATCAAATTCTCCCTATACCGGGCGTAGCCTCGAGTAAGAATCAGGATTTTTCGAGGCATGAAATCGAACGATGAGAAAACGGCAATTCAGGAAGGAATTGCGAGAATACGCACAGCCATGTGCGCAAAGCATCGGCTAGGGCGCGGTGATCGTGCACAAGCACGTCATCACCTTGGGCAGGATTACCGCTTTAGAAGTTGATCCCACGCGAGCTTGTAGCCCTCTCGCGAAAGAGCACGGCCTGTGTCTGGTATGTCTAGCGGCTGCAGGCCACCATCCAATTTTTCTCCGATCACCTTGGCCATGCCAGCTGGATCCCATGGCAGCAAGTAGCCATTGATACCCTCTTTGAGAATCATTTCAGACCCATGGTGGGGCGTGAGAAAAAGTGGTAAACCCATCGCAGCCGCTTCGATCTCCACTAGCGAGAATGCCTCACAGCGAGACGGAAAGAAAAACGCATCAGCGGAGGCAAGATGATATTGAGATGTCTTTACCATGCCCGTGAATATCACTGCGCCATCGATATCGCCATGAGTGCTTTCCAGAAGTCGCCGTTGGCGTTGGAGGGTTCTTGGCTGGCCACCAATCACCAACAACCGGACTGCCCTGCCTTCTGCCCTCAGCAACATGACGGTAGCCACGGCTTCAGCCAGACCTTTGCGGAAAAAGTGACCCGCAGAACAGAATGCAAGGATGGTTTCGTCTTCCCCAATGTTCAACTCTTGCCTCGCCTTCGCCCGCCAGGCTTTTCGCATCTTGGAATCGAAGCGATCAGATTGCACCATATTTGGCACTACGCTCGCCGATTTCCACGGTGCAGCCCAGCGTTTGATATCTGCGGCCACTGCATCAGAAACAGGTAGCAGATGGGTGCGCCATGGATTGTAGAATAGTAGAACCTCCGCAACATACCCGGGCAGACTCTTTATAAACTCCACGATCACCGTGGAAGAAAGCGGACTCGCGGCAATGCGCAGTTTTTTGAACCACTCAAAGTGGGAGTAGTGCACCGTAGCAAAATCCGCAGGAAGGTAAAGAAACCCCGTCACAACCATGAATTGGGCACGCGGTTTGCCTCGGAGTCTGTGCCACAATGCAAGTGCATGAATCACCAGAGAATCTGCGAAAGGTTTCACTCCCCAAGGAGCCCAGAACCGTGGAAGTTTGACGTGTGTGACTTTTCCGCTCAGAGACGATTCTAGGTCACAGCTCCAGATTTCAATTTCCTCACCATCTAACAAAAAATCCTCAACGAGGCATACTAAACTGTTGGTTGATGGGTTCTGAGAAGTAAATGATGGGTCGATAAAACAAATTCTTGGCATCAGGCTGAGGGTCGGGGAGGGCAGGATCCGTGTTGGTTCCTGTGGTGATTCGCAATGATTGCTTATCTACGCCCTTTAATAGATCGGTCTTCAGTAGGTGGGAAGTTTTAATTGATGTTGGTTGAAATGAAAGGTGGCGTGAGACAAAG
>JAYULG010000460.1:0-6535 GCA_043763755.1 Akkermansiaceae bacterium
ATCGCGCCCATGGGCATCCGCAGTTTTTAAAAACCGCTCCGCTTTCTTGCCAGCGCGGAGTAGTGCCGCTTCTTTGAGCAATCGCTCCACCGCCCCTGCCGGCATGCCTTTTAGAGGACTAAAACACCGCCCCGGATGAGCGATAGCCACCTCCCGCTGCGGGCGGGTGAGCGCATCCGAAAGCTGAATTTCAGAAATCACCACCTGCGCCACCTCACGGTGCTCCACTGTCCGTGTGTGCGCCCGCCGCGCATCTGAGCGGAACACCACATGCAGAATCACATCTTGGAATGCGGCGTTTACCCCATGCCCGTGGAGCTCCCAATCGACCGCCTCAGGATCTAGCTCGAGCGGACCCGTCAGTAGTTCACCCTCGATCTCCACCGCAGCATGAAAAAAATCCGGGCCAGCCCCGCGATTCCATTCACCGAACTGCACGATTCGCACTCGTTTCCCCGTCGTCGTTTTGAAGTCCCTGCCCAAGGCCCCAGAAAACCACAGCGCTTGAAGCTCCAGCTCGGGTGGTAAGCGCTCGGCCACCGTCTCTGCAAATGCCAATGGTGGGTGCCAGACTGATTCTAACAAAAAGCCGTAAGTCATCGCGCGAGCTAAGAGAATTCAAGGTTTGGCGGCTGCCGGCACTTTACTCGGATCCGCAGGCGGCGGTGGCGTTGGATCAAGAATATCCAGCCAGCCTCTTATGGCATCCGCTTCTGGGATTCCATGGTAGCGAGTGAGCGCATCTCGCAGACCGAGGACGGCCTTGTCCTTGTGATTGGCGGTCCGCTCCATGGCGATGAGATGAAGATGTTGCCGCAGACGGTCCGCCGGATTTGCAAAATTTTCCTTGGCCTTTTGAAATGCCTTGGCCGCTTCTTCCAGTTTTGCAGCGCGGAGATAATCTAAGCCCACAGCTTCCATCAGCACTCCGCTTTTCATTCGCTCTGCCGCTTTCTCTACCTGCATTTGCCGCTCGAGCGCGCTCGTTCCCCACTCGATCGTGGATGCACGCAGCGCGCGGTAGGGGATATCTGCCTCGTGCTTTTCACCCGTGCCACTCAGATGCTTGAATGGCCGATACAGTGGATCTCCCAGCACCACGCTTTGCCAAGAGGTGACTGGCGTTGCCATCCAACACGCTTCCACCCAGGTCATGCCTGCGAGCAGCCGCTTTTGAATCAAACTGAAGTCATGGGTGAGATGGAGATACGGCTCGTAAACATTTCCCACCGTGGCCGCCGCACCCCGGGCTAATAACGGCGCACACCAATTTTTTTCCCCATCACCTAGCTGCTCGGCGCTGAACGAATGAAGGTGCATCGCCACAGCTCCCGTCTTGAAACGGAAACTCGGGTTGAGAAATGGCCCACTCACATTCCAATCATACCATCCATGATAGAAGGCCGCATCAGTCATAGGATAGTTCTTCGGCAAAGTATCGTTGAAGCGATCCACCACTGTGGGAATACCCACCTCTACATTTGCCTTTGCTACATCTTCTAGCCACACATCCCCTTGCGGAAATTTGTTTGCGATATCCACATAAGATCGTCCCCATAGGCCAGTTGTCTCCGCCTCCACCGCATCTCTAATCATGCGTTCGCAAATGGCATAACTCGGCCCATCAATCCTCGCTGTCAAAACTAGAAAAGGTAATCCCGCATCTGCAATGGATTCATCGTTGCGGTGATATTTGTTTACTAGAACTCCACCCGTCGGCAGCCCTTCTACGCCAAACATCGCTAGCTCAGAATCCACGGATGCCTCATCTCGCGCACCCACCGGATCGCTTGGCGGCGGTGCGGGCGGCGCATCAGGCGGCGCAGGAGGCAGCGGCTTCGGCTGGATTCGTAAAGGCACACCGCGCATCAGGACGATCACCCGAATTTTATTCACCACGGGTAGCTTCACGCCACCACCATCCACTTTCCGCTCCCACCACGTGCGGAAATCGAACTGACTGCGCAGCGGTTTTAAAATTAGCTCCTCATACTCCTCGCGGCTAATGTCAGCCTTTTTCGGCAATGCCATGGCCACCATGTTTGCCTCCGGAATCCCTCGCGTTTGTTGGTAAATTTCGGCGAGTCGGCGCGATTCTGGCAAATCTAAGTTATAAATAATGGCCACCGCATCAGGCGGGATCGCGGCATGCGCCATGCATGTCACCCACGCTACGGTCAGGCAAAAGATAACATTCCATTTCATCCGCGCCAGAATGCCTGTAACGCTATCGCATGCAAGACTCAGCATTTCCCTTCACAGAGAAAGTTTCAGCCCATCCCACGCCACATGCACATGCCCTGGTAGCACGGCCTCTAACTCTGCCGCATCGAATTCATGCGTCAGATGCGTAAGCCATGCCTCTTTTGCACCCACCAAATCAATCGCCTCCAGCGCTTCTGACAACGTGAAATGCGTGGGATGGTCTGCCGTCCGCAGCGCATCGATGATAAAAACATCGACTCCGCGCAGTGTCTCACAAGTCTCCTCGGGGATTTCCTTTACGTCAGAGATGTAAGCCACTTTGCGCGCATTGGGATATTCAAACAGAAATCCTAACGTCTCCACCCTGCCATGTTTCACAGGCAGCGGGGTGATTTTCAAATCCTTATAAAAAAATGGCCCGTCGATGATTTTCGGGTCAGGGCGCACGTAGCCGCGGATCACCTCATCGGGCGAGAATGCCCAGCCAAACATCCTCTGCAACACCTCCATGCAGCTCGCCGTGGCATGCAGCGGCAGCGGCTCGTGCGTGTGCCAACAAAATGCCCTCAGCTCATCAAATCCCGCCACATGATCCAAGTGTGAATGCGTATAAATTACCGCATCTATCGCCTTGAGGCCCTCGCGTAGCGCCTGCATCCGCAAGTCCGGCCCCGAGTCCACCAGCAGAGTCACATCCCCCGCCCTCACCACCACCGATGACCGGAAACGCTTGTTTTTAGGGTCCGCCGAGCCACACACCGCACAATCACAACCGATCACTGGGACACCCACCGAGGTTCCTGTCCCAAGAAATGTCAAAGAGAAATCTGCCACGGGCAGGAGACTACACAGCTACCCGCTATGTGCAATTGCTTGCGGGCGCTTTGTTGTGCGCGGCTTTGGAACCGCCTCAAGCGTGGCGAGCCGTGAAGAAGATTTCCATGCGGTGATGGAGATCATCATAAAAACGTTTTTTGATGGCTTCAAGCGCCGCCCGTTTATCGCCCTCAGCCATGCCGATGGATTGCTCCTCGAGTTTCATTTTCTCGGCAAAGGCTTTTTCCATTTCAGTGAGAGATTCAAGAAACTCACGAGCCGCGCGCGTGTGCTCTACCCCATCGACGAGGGCATCCTCGAGACGTTGATTGCGAGTCACGGCGATGAGATTTCCCTTGGCGAGTTGATCCATGTAGCGGACCCGGCTCTGCTTGAACGCGCGGTGCTCAGTATCAAACGTAATTTCATCTCGATCCACCAGCGTGTCATACGGGCCGGGTTTGGTGAAAAATTTGACGATCAGCGGGATGGTATCCACCAGCATGAACAACAGCGTCAAAACAAGATAAGTGTAGAACGCAAATTGGCCGCCCTCATTTCCTGCCTTGAAGAGACCGTGCAGAGCCAACGTCTGCGTAAGAATATCCCGCCGTGGCTCAGCCCGCATCGCAGCGATCCGATCCGCCTCTTCGGTTGCCACGCCAGCAAGCTCACCCTGCACGCGAGTGAGTTCTAAGAGGCGATTATCAATCTGCTGCTTGATCGTAGAGCGGAGAGAATTTTGCTGAGTCACAAATTGCTCGGCTTGGTCATTTTCCACCCGCTGCTTGAGACCTGCGATGCGCGCTGCTTCGGATTGATTCGTGAGGGCTATTTCCGCGAGCTTCTTTTCAAACAAAGCGATGGCCGCAGCCTCCGCCTCGCGCGCCTGAGTCTGGAGCGTGGACTTTTCTGCTGTAAGATGTTCTAATAACCCGCCAAGGCGTTTTGATTCTTCGCGCCGTGGTTCGAGTTGATCAGCCCTGATCGAGCGCGCACGCGGGCCTTCACCACGCATCCCAGAGCGCTGACCATTGAGCTCTCGCTCAAATTCCGCCTGCCAAAACCCTACCTCCGTTTGTAACTTCACATATTGTGGGGAAAATTCGCTGGTCTGAGAATCCACGAGAGCAAGACGGTCTGTGAAGGGAGCTATACCTTTATCAATGGCAGATTTGAGATCTACTTGTTGCAACGCTGTTAGGCCAGGAATCGCCATTGTATCATCCTCGGACTCTTGCATGATAAACTTGGCCTGGAACGAATCATTCCATCGTTGCCGCTGCTCGCTGAGCGCAGTTTCTAAAGTGACCACTTGCTCACGGACCTTCTCCTTTTCCCCGGCGAACCCACCACGCACCACCTCTATTTCCGCTGCGCGATCTTTTTCAATGACTGAAGAAATCGTGTCTCGAAACAGCAACAGCACGAGCGGATGCGCAATGGTTATGCCCATCAAAACAGCTACGACGATACGTAGCGAAAACTGCGAAAGTTTCCTCACCACAGACATGTATGGCCGGTAGCCCGCCAGCAGCGCACGATCTATAGCAAGGATGATGAAGGCCCAAACAGCCGCCACCGGATAAATCACCCGAGCCTCAGTGGTGAGGGTAGAAAGAGCATAGGCACAAGCAATAAATGCAAACGCACATGGCACCAAAACGGTCGCGCCAAACGCCACGTATTTCCTCTGCTCCCATGCCGGGCATTTTTCCAAAGTCTCAGTGCCAGCCCCAGAGAGCCAAAAAAATGCGCGTTTGATCGAATGCATGGGAATGATTGTAGTTTGGCCGTTACGGCTGCGTGAGGGCAATTGTTTCATTTTCGCACCGCAAGCCCGGGAGTTTATGATAGATGGTCGAAAGTAGCGCATCTTCACAGGCGAGATGTGCATAAAAACACGTGGCACGACGCCGCGAGGAAAGCATTGCCGGATCGCCTCGCAAACCTAAACTCACGCAGATGTTAAATCGATTTTACGGAGCTTTTGACACCGAGCGTTATTCAGGCGCATGCGATGGCACAGACTACCGCACGCCATTTCAAATTGATCGCGATAGAGTTCTTCACACTCCCACATTCAGGCGCTTGCAAAATAAAACGCAGGTATTCTGGAGCGGAGAATACGATTTCTATCGGACTCGGCTGACCCATTCCTTAGAGGTCGCTCAAATCGGGAAATCGATCTCCTACTGGCTGAAAAGCCACAAAGACAGCCCACTGGAAGATGATTTTTTCATCGATCCAGATCTTGTGGAGGCGATCTGTCTTTCCCATGATCTCGGCCATCCGCCCTTCGGCCACGCAGGTGAGCGAACGCTGAATCATCTAATGCGCGCACACGGCGGCTTTGAGGGCAATGCCCAAACCCTGCGCTTACTCACAGAGCGGATATTTTCTGCAAAACGCAGCGGCATGGATCCCACCCGAGCGTTCCTCGATGGAGTGCTAAAATATAAATCACTCTGGACCGAGCTGGGCGAGTCGCCCGAGCACCACTTCATCTATGATAATCAACACCCATATCTCGATTGGGCGATGGGCCGAAATGATTTCCCTTTAGAACTCACCGCCGGACCTGTGAGAGATAAATTTAAATCTATCGAGTGCCAGCTCATGGACTGGGCGGACGATACCGCATACTCGCTCAATGACTTATCAGATAGTGTGCGTGCTGGATTCTTAAACATCGAAAAAATAGAAGCTTGGGCCGAACAACGAAACGAAGCCACTGGCGAAGGAACTCCCCTCGGGGACTTAATAAAAGCAATCCGCCGCAGACGCGTGGATCCATTCGTAGGCAAGCGCATCGGCAAATATATACAATCTACGCAGTTAGAGTTTGATGTAAATTTCCTCAGTGGTTCCACCAATCGCTATCGCTACAGGCTAGCAATTGATGAAACCATGAAAGCAGAATCCAGCCTATTCAAACATCTCGCCTTTGAGGTGGTGTTTCTATCACCGCAGTTAAAACAATTAGAGCACAAAGGCAGCCGTATGCTCCGCCAGTTATGGGAAGTGCTGGGTGAACGCTATATCTTTCAGCAAAGAATAGATGGCCAAGATTTTCAGCTTCTCCCCGCAGATACAGCAGCAGAAATCGCAGCAGCACCAGATGAAGCCACCCGCGCACGGCTGGTCTGCGATTTCCTCTCAGGAATGACGGACGGCTACGCAGCCCGCACCTACAAGCGGCTATTCTCGCCAGACTTCGGATCAATCGGAGATCTTGTTGGCTGATGCATTTCGTGAATGAGGCATCAATATTTCCTCACCAGCATCTAAGGACGTTGCTCAAAACCGCAATTGTTTGCCCCCATATTCCACAACTCCCAAGGAGAGGCGGACTCCGATCCGCCTAAGCCCATGAACTGCCAATGATTTGAGAGAACCGCTCTTCCATCGTCCACCCCAAGGAGAGGCGGACTCCGATCCGCCTGAGCCCATGAACTGCCAATGATTTGTGGAAAACGCTCTTCCATTGCCCACCCATAAACAGGCAATCCGG
>JAYULG010000461.1:0-26818 GCA_043763755.1 Akkermansiaceae bacterium
ATGTGGAACTGCATGCGTCCACCCAAATGACCATCACCTCACCAGAGGGGCTCGCATTCATTGAAACACTTTTTCCGTTAGAACGGGCGGTGCTTGCCCGTGAACTTTCTATCCGGGAGATCGAGCGGTTTCACGCTGGAAATACCGCACATCTCAACATCAAGACGCCCTTGGAAGTCTTTGTGCATGGGGCGCTCTGCGTGGCATACTCGGGGCAATGCTTGACGAGTGAATCCCTAGGCCAACGCAGCGCGAACCGCGGTGAATGCGCCCAAGCCTGCCGCATGCCTTACGAAATCGTAGTGGATGGTGAAACGCGCGATCTCGGTGCCGTGCGATATTTACTCAGTCCGCAAGATCTTGCCGCTGCCGATCTCATTCCAGATCTAGTCCGCGCGGGGGTGAAATCTTTCAAAATCGAGGGCCGTTTGAAATCGCCCGAGTATGTCTCCGCCGTCACGCGCGTTTATCGAAAAGCCCTTGATGCGGCAATGGCCCATGCACCTTCACCCATCACTGCGAACGACCGCTATGAGCTAGAAATGACATTTTCCCGCGGCCTTAGCACTGGCTGGTTCGCCGGCACGAATCATCCGTATCTCACCCACGGGAAATTTGGCAAAAAACGCGGGCCTCTGCTCGGCACCATCACGGATTGCGGCCCGGGCTGGATCCGTTTAGGAAATCTAACAGGTGTGCCATTCAGTGCGGGCGATGGGGTGGTCTTTGACGCAGGTGAAAATCGTGATCTCGAGCAAGGCGCACGGATCTGGGTGATTGAAGGAGACCGCCTCATTTTTCACCTCACTTACAGCGGCATCAATTTTGAGCGCATTAAGCCCGGCCAAACACTTTATAAAACTTCTGATCCAAAGCTAGATTCTGAACTCCGTCGATTCTGGCAAAACACCCGTCCCGCTGAGAAGAAAACGCCACTCCATTTGATCGTCACTGGGAAGCCGGGCGAGCCGATCACTGTGTCAGCGGTATACAACAACCGTAATTTTACTGAATCGTCATCCGTGCCTCTGATGCAGGCTGAAAAACATCCACTATCTGCTGAGACACTTGCCGCACAGCTCGGTCGCCTTGGAGATTCGTCTTACGAACTCGGGTCCGTTAACAACCAGCTCATCGGCGCTTGCCACATCGCTGTTTCCGCACTGAATCACCTGCGCCGCGCTCTCATCAAGCAGTTAGAAAACGCCGCTGCCATCAAGCCAGAACGCACAATTATCACCACGACATACCAAGATCTTCTTCCACTCAGGCCCCCAAAAAACGGACACAGGGATCCAGAGCTATCTGTCCTCTGCCGCAGCATGGAGCAGCTCGCCGCCGCAATCGAATGCGGCGTGGAAACCGTCTATTGTGACTTCGAAGACCCCCGTCGTTACAAAGCAGCCGTCGCCCTCTTCCGCTCTGAAATCGCAACCCAAAATTCAAAAATCTACCTCGCCACACCGCGCATTCTCAAGCCGGGTGAAACAGGCTACTTGAAGCTCATTGAAAAAGCAGCGCCTGATGGCCTTCTCCTCCGTAATCTCGCCGCACTTCACTACTATAAAGACCGTAGCGACCTCTATAAAGTCGGCGATTTTTCCCTCAACGTTGCGAATCCCATCACTGCCAAGCTATTGATGGAGAGTGCAGCACTGGATCACCTAACGATTTCATACGATCTCAATATTGGCCAAGTTCTCGAACTCCTCCACGCCTCTCCGCCCGAGTGGTTTGAGATCACCTTGCATCAACACATGCCAATGTTTCACATGGAGCATTGCGTCTTCTGCACCTTTCTCAGCGGTGGCACCACCTATAAAGACTGCGGCCGGCCTTGTGAAAAACACGTCGTTCATCTGCGGGATCGCGTAGGCCAGCTCCACCGCCTGCAAGCGGATGTTGGCTGCCGGAACACGCTCTTCAATGGCAAGGCGCAAACGGGCGCACGCTACTATAATCACCTCCGCGCTGCCGGTCTTTTCCGCTTTCGTATCGAGCTGCTTGATGAAGCTAAAGATACAGCCAAAACTATATATGCCTATCAAGATTTACTCAGTGGAAAATCCAGCTCGTTTGACTTACTAACCCAAGTCCAAGCCCTCGAAAAACTTGGAGTCACCGAAGGCACCTTGGCCGAGAAGTAAGGTGATATCAACTCGGCAACATCGTCGCTGAGCAAAAGGCTTAAGGACAAGAGACTTACGTTAAACTTTCTACCAGTAACGGGGTTCGATAAGGCGCTCTTATGCAACTTTCATTTGGCATTCTGACTCAGGATTTCACTGCTGCGCAGAGAAGTATATATAAGTCTAAAACCTTGTCCCGTTTTTGCATAATCTTCGGTTGATACTTGGAAAATGAGAAAAACTCTTCTGCTACCCAATTCTTTGCTGGCATATAGACGGCGATGGGGAATTGATTGCCCTAGCATGGTGATATTGAAATCCTCACCGATCCATTTGTAACCATCCGCGTCCGGCAGTGGAGTGAGAGGTGAGCCTACAATACTTCCAATAGGTGTGTCATCAGCAAGATCGGAAAAATCCTAGGAAAAAGTTGTTAGATCGTGCCCGTCTGCAATCGGGTAGGAATGAAAAATCACTATTGCCTCGCCGGGAGTCTCGACCGTAATGGAATGAATCTCAGGTGTTGCAGATTCTTCGGTTATTCTCCAATTCTGAGGATACTGAAAAGTAATCGCCGCAACTCGATGGGTGTGTGGGGCTGAGAGATCCGCTTTAGGTTCATCGCATCCTACTATCAAAGTAATCGCGAACAGCATTGTCAGAAGTATAGAAATTTCCATCTTTTATAAAGCTACAAATAGGCTTATCCCCAAACAGAGAAATTAAGATGAAAGACATGTTACAAGGATTTTCAAACAAATTGTTTAAGAACATTGGCAAATCTGGGCGACCCCGGTAGAGTCATGGCATGAAGCACATGCCTATCGTCACGTATATCATCGCCGCACTATTGATCGGTGTCGGCATTGTCTCTTTTGTTACCACTGGTAAGGAGCATTACACTTCGTTGATACCGTGTGCGCTGGGTGCGCTGCTGATTGTTTGTGCGGTTATCGCTGGGCGTGGTGGTAAAATGCTCAAACATGGCATGCACGCAGCAGCGATGTTGGCATTGATTGGCTTTGTGGGAACCGTGAGAGGCCTAAGTCGCTTACCGGCGTTGCTTGAGGGTCAAGCAGTGCTTCTGCCCGAGGCGGTGCCGGGTAAATCGGCCACTGCGATCTTGTGCGCAATTTTTCTCGGCATTTGCATCGCATCATTCATCCAAGCGCGTAAGGCAAGGGCAGCACTTTAGAGGGTTTCAAACTTCAGGGTGAGTTTAGCGAAGTATTTTTTCAAACGATCCGCATCGTTGGTGACGGCGAGTCCGTCAATTTTAGCTAAACCACATCAAGGGCGGGCCACGGAGATGCGGACGAAGAGTTTGTCGCTGGTGCCTTGGGTGACGTTTGCGGTGACTTGCATGACATCGTTAGCCGGTGCTGTGAGATCGGTGAGGGTGCTTGCGGTGAGGGTGACGGTGATGCCTGCGAACGAATTTCCAGATTCATTCCATGTGAGGAGATCCGTGGACCACTCGTATTCGGGGGCGAGGTCTGCGGCGGGGGTATTTGAGCGGGTGTGGGTAAATGTGAGGGATGAGCCTGCGGCAGAGAGCGGAGTGAGGCCGGGGCTGAACGAAGTAGGTAGAGTGCCCAAGATGTTTTCAACGGAGTTTGAGAGGCCGTCTTGATCGAAGTCCTCAGTGGGGCCGGCGAGGGTGGTGAGTGAAAATCCAGCGATCCATGAGGCATAGGTATTTGCCCCGGCAGCGGAAATGGTAAGGGTGTATGATTGAGTGACAACCTCGCCGAGTAAGTTGTAGCGCTCGATGACGATGGGGTAATTTCCTGGCGGATTTGAAGGGGCGAGGCTGCCGCTGAGGATGCCTGTGTTCGGATCTAACGTGAGGCCTGCGGGGATAAGGGCACCACTGCCGATGCGGAATAGTGCTGGGCTATTGAGGCTTCCGCTGCGCAGGGCAGCTACGAATGTCTGATTCACCTGATTGTTCGGCAGGCCGGGTGTGACGCCCTCGACGGAGGGTTCATTGTCGGTGACGCTGAGAATGCTTGTGACATTGGTGAAGCCCGCGGCAGAGGCGGTAATAGTCACTAGTTGGGGGCCATCAAAATCGAGATCATCCATGGCGGTGATGGGAAAAGTAGGGCTACTCGTTTGGCCAGCTACGATGGTGATAGTAGCTGGTAAAGTGGCCTCGCTGGTGTCTGAAGAGGCAAGGGTGACGATGAGATCTGTGGTGAGGACCGCTGAGAGGCTGATGGAGCCTGTGGCTGCGAAGGCCCCAAGATTTTCGGCGAAAGTGGTGGGGGTGATGGCTAGAGTGAGGGCACTTGCTGCGGTGCCAGAGACAGATAGCTTATCGAGCTGGAGATTTCCCGCCGTTTTTGATTGGTAAATGAAGCGGATGTAGCGAGTGGATGGGGCTGGTGAATCTGTGTAGGCGGTATCCGAATTTGTTTTATTCGTCACGGTGCGCAGCGGGGTAAAGGTGGTGCCGTTTGAGGATTCTTGGACGAGGAATGTGCCCGTGGTGGCGGTGGCTGGTGAGGCTGGATTTCCTTTTAACTGATAAGTGATGGCTGCTGCTTGACCGGAAAATTCGATGGTAATGGCATCCCCTTGATCGCCAAATTTCGCCGAGCCAGCGGCAGTATCGCCGCCGAGGCTGGAGGAGTAGGGAGTGTCCATCGCGATGCCAGTGAATCCTACCGGCAAAGGCGACCATGGCCCGCCGAAAATGATGGGTAGGGTGGCTGCGGCGCGTGCTTGAGTATTTCTCGGAGTGAGAGAAATGGTGGTGCGCCAATTTTCCGCGACATTTGCGCCTGCGTCCGTATCCCCAGTGTAGTAGGCGGACTTGCCACTGCCGACGCTGCCCACATTTGGAGTATCGATACTATTGCCGTAAGCGATGGAATGGACGGTGACGCTGAGTTCATCTGATAGAAAAATGGAGTCGCCGCTATTGCCGAGCGGGAGCCATGAGTCTGCGAGCAGTGGATCCACCTCGAAGTAGGTGGGATTGGTGCTGCTGATGACCATTTTGCCATCGGCAGGTGTAAAGTCATCCGCTGGGAGGAGTGGGTCTTTCGAAGCTCCGTTGTAAATGACGATGAGTGTGCCAGCAGGGATGGCATCCCAAATGGGAGCGTCTTTAAAAAGGAGAAGATTTCCAGCCGCATCTTGCAGATCCCAGAAGGCGAGGCTGCCAGCTTGCAGGGTGAGAATTTCGATCCACTCGGAGCTGCTGCCGCTGGGGCCTTGGCTGAATTCGTGGAGGATCGCACGGCGCGTGAGCGCCGATTCCGAGCCACGCAGGACGAGGCCGCTGGCGTATGAGTAGGCGCTGCCACTGGCTGCGAGGGTGGTGGGGCGGGTGAGGATATTGACGGCAGCGGTGATAAAGGGAGCTGAGGTGGAATTCCCATCAGATGCGATGACGATGCAGCGCAAAATTTTCCCTGAGAGCGCAGGTGCGGTGGCGAGGGTGGCTCCGGGTTCGGTGGTGAAGAGGGTGCCGGTGGAGCTAGATTCCCATTGGTAGCTGTAGGTCAGTGCCGCGCCCTCGGGATCTGCTGCCGTGATGGAAGCGAAGGTGAGTGGCACGTCTGAAAAATTTTGGCCCGTGGCGGTGAGGGTGGCAGCAGTGATGACTGGGATTTGATTAGCAATGCTAATGTTCACGGAGGTGGAGGTGCCGATGGCGGAATCGCTATCTGTGGCCTTAGCAACGAGAGAATGGCTGCCGAGCGTGGGAGTGAGGGTGAATGTATAAGGAGCTGCAGTTTTCACGCCCACGGAAAGATCGTCCTCAAAAAGCTCAACTTGGGTGATGGTGCCCGGGCCACCTCCGAGGGTGAGGTCGCTCACATTTACGGTGACATTTATGGGAGCTCCCGGGCTGAAAACTTGGCCGTTGAGCGGCTGCGTGATTTGCACAAGCGGGGCCGGATTCACAGGGGTGGCTGAGGTGCCGAATAGGGTGAGCTCGGCAGCGGTGAGGGTGCCGCCGGTGGTGTTATTCGTGGAGCTGAGATCGGCGATTCTAAGCGTCCAAGTGCCGGTGGAAAGCTCACCCCAATGGCGGGTGGAGCTGAATGTCCAGTTTGAATAGTTATCGCCAGAATCCGCGTGGACCTCGGAAAGCTTACTGACCATGCCGCTGGGTGAGGTGAGGGTAATTTCCAAGTTACCACGGGCGGTGTGGGTGGCGCTAAGGCGGAGTGTGATTTGCTCGCAGCGGATGTTAGATGCCGAGAGATCGAAGGTGCGAGTCGTGCCTGCGGAGCTGTTATTTGGAATGGCTGCGCTGAGGCCGGTGAGCGTGGAGACGGCGGTGGTCTGGGCGCCGAGATTGCTCCATGTGGCTGCGAGATTTACGGCGGCAGTGGCATGGATGAGGCCCGCACCAAAATCATGATTGAAGGCAAAACCAGCGGAGTTATTGACCCAGCCAGTGGTGGAGGCGGGCGGCCTCACAGCGGTGCGAATGAGAATTTCCTGCACATCCCGCCAGCCGAGGTTCGGGTTTTTCTCAAGCATGAGGGCGATGATGCCAGCGGCTGCGGGAGTGGCAGATGAGGTGCCGCCGAAGTCGTTTGCGTAATCACCACCAGCGGCGGAAGTGGCCGTATTGTAGCCGAGGGTGCCAGTGCGATCCGCAGTGGTGATCTCAAGAGTGCCACTTGCTCCACTGGAGGGTGCGCAGACGATGAGATTCGCGCCGGGCTCGCTGTAGTTTGCGCGTCTGCCTAGGCTATCCGTAGCTCCAATGGCGATGGTGTAGATGGAATTTGCATAACCATCGTAGTTTGAGTTATCGCCTACAGTGCCACCATTTCCCCCGGCCCAGACGATGATGCTGCCCTTACCGCCACGGCCAGTTTGTGCGGAATTTTTCAAGGCTGCGAGAGTCAGTGGGCCGGGAGACTCGAGGATAGTGCCGGTATCACTCGGCCCCCAACTGTTTGATTTGATCTGGATGAGACTCGGGAGGTAGCTCATGGCTTCAGCCTCTTGGGCATCTGTGGTGGCGGCTGCGATCAGGCGCATTCCCACGGGTGTGGCATCAGGCGCGGTGCCTGAAACACCAATGCCGTTGTTGCCCTTGGCAGCGGCCACGCCAGCGCATGAGGTGCCATGGTCATCGCCGGTGCCGGGATTCGGATCGGCATCATTGCCATTCCAGTCCTTGTCGTTTGCGGTATCGATATTTGGCGCGAGATCGGGATGGGCCGTTTGGACTCCATCATCGACGATGCCGATGCGAATCCCCGCGCCGCGGCTGCCGATGGCGGCGGGATAATTCCACGCAGCCTCGATGTTTACGTCAGTGCCAGCGGTGGAGGCGGCGGTTTTTTTCAGATGCCATTGGTTAGTGATGAGCGGATCATTCGGCAAGGCGCGAAGTGTTTGCTGCGTGGCGAGCAGGACATCTGCAGAAGTGACGGAACTCACGGCGCGGAGATTGACCATGATGTCCAACGCGGCCATGGCAGTGGGCGCGGTGAAAATGATCCAGCCCGGGGCGTAATCTGGGATGCTCTTGAGCGTGAGTTGGTGGCTGGCGGCGATCTGATTTGCGGCATCGCTGGACATTTGCACGCGCAGATCTGGCGTGATGATGCGGCGGCTGGAAACAGATCTTTCCTCACCTGTGACGTAGGCGACCGGAAAAACACCGAGTGACGCTGAAAGCTCAGCGAGGCGAGCGGGCAGGCTCTCTTGTGTGGCGGGTGGGGTCAGCTTGACGATCTGCTCTTTTCCCTCGGCATCGCGCAGCATGGCCTCGTCCAACGCGAGGCTAATGGTTGATTTCTGGCCTGTGAGATCGATGTCCCAAGTTTCCTCAGAAACCACTCGTGGCGAGGTGGAAGGGAGCCGGGCTTTGATGGTGTTCGGCACCGCAGAATCGCGTGTCTGAGGAGGTTGGAGGTGCTGTGTTTCAGCAGTAGATGTGGGCTGGGAGGATGGCTTCTTTTCGTTCCAGACTAGCAATCCCACGAAGGTGAATAGGCCGAAAACTGCAAGAATAGAAATGTATTTGGGGCGTGTGGAGGATGCCATGATTCAATGGAGAAGGGCGGAGTAAACTTGGAAAATCTGCCCAAAACAAGAATGGGATTGTGGCAGTTTTGTGAGATTCGATTTCCCTGAAAGCTGGAAGTGTGCCGAATCGAAAGCAGTAGAAAAACACGTCCGGGCGGGCTGCCGATTGACAGGGCGAGCTGGGCGGAGTTTTCTTACGGGGATGTCGCCCGATTCCCAACAGCACTTTGCGCTCGCGTTTCTGAGCATCCTTTTCGAGGGGGCACCGTTTATTTTACTAGGAACATTGATCAGTGGATTCATCGATGTCTATCTGCCTGCGGGAATGATGGACCGTTTCTTGCCGCGGAACCGCTACCGGGCTGTGTTGATGGCGGGCCTGCTAGGAGCGATTTTTCCTGTGTGTGAGTGTGCAGTGGTGCCTGTGATCCGGCGCTTAGTGAAAAAAGGCCTACCTGTTTCATGCGCGATTACCTACATGTTAGCTGCGCCGATTGTGAATCCGATCACTGCATTGAGCACATGGAAAGCATTCCAAGGGCAAGGCGCAGAGATGATGACGTGTTCACGAATGCTGCTGGGCTATATCATCGCCGTGGCTGTGGGATTTATAGTTTTACGCTTACCTCTGCGGGCAGTGCTCAAGGAAAATCTGGTGGCCAGCATTGAGAAGGACCAAGCGCAAAAGACGGCCCACACGCACGAAACAGACCACCATGATGGAAGCTGCTGCGGTGGAGGTCATGATCCGCAAGGGCATAGCCATGCACCAGAAAGCGGGCAAAAAATGGTGGCGGCGCTACGCTCTACGATGAAAGACTTCGTAGAGGTGGGAGTGTATTTTTCAATCGGTGTTTGCATCACAGCGCTGTTTAATACCGGAATCGCTCCCGGTGCAGTGTGGCTCGATAGCTTAGCCACAAACCCGACGGCGGCTCCTGCTGCCTTAATGGCACTTGCTTTTGTGCTCAGCCTTTGCAGCACCTCTGACGCATTCATCGCAGCGACTTTAGCAAAATTCTCATGGGGTGCAAAACTCGCCTTCCTCACCTTCGGGCCGATGATGGATGTGAAGTTATTATTTCTCTATCAATCCGTACTGAATAAACGCTTCATCGTTTGCTTAGCCATCGGCCTCTTCATCTCAATCGGCGCAATTTCCATTTTCTGGCAGAATCTTATTTTCCAAGTGAAATGAAGCCTTACCTCTGCCGTATCATCCAGTCTCTCGCCGTGATCTCATGGGGCGGAGTGATATTATACTTTTATAGTAGCGGGAGAATGAATCATTACTTAGCTCCGGACTTCAGACCCATCGCTCTTGCAGGTGGGCTAGGGCTTATGGTGCTAGGTTTATTTAACATTCTAACGGCGACTCAAGAAGTAGGCTGTGGCCATGATCACGGTGCGGAGGGGAATGATGTGCATGACCATGAATCAGGAGAGATGCACCCATTTACAGCGCTGGCCTTAATGATGATTCCCATCACGCTTTCTGTGGCGTGGACGAAGGACAAGTATTCGCCAACCGCATTGGCCCGCAAGGGTCTCTATGACGCACCGGTGAGTCTGATTACTCCTTTCCTCGCATCTTCCATGCCCAAACTCACGCTCAAAGAGATAGAGGAAACTCACCGCAAAACTCCAGAAGGATTTCTTCAGTTTAACTTAATGGAGTTATTTTTCGCGACTGGTGACCGCGAATTACAATCTCTTATCGATGGCCTAAAAGTAGAAACAGAAGGCCGCTGGGTGGCCGAAAAAGTTCGCAATCCCGCAGGCAGTCGCAAGCGCTTGTATCGCCTGTTCATGACTTGTTGCGCGGCAGACAGCCAAGCGATTCCTATCATTTTGGAGTTTGGCGCTGCACCGCCCGAGTTTCCGGAGAATAGCTGGGTCAAGGTCTCGGGGACGATGCGCTTCCCGTTGGAGGAGGGCGAGCTTCAGCCGCTATTGATCGTGGATAGCGCTATCGCTGCCGAGCCACCCTTCGAGGAAAGCTTTATGCGCAGGTAAATCATGGAAATCCGGACCCAAAGCACTCGTATTCCGCAGGCTGCAGCGGAGCATCATCCACTTTTGCCAGGGGCAGCGATCGCCGTGCTCTCCCTTCTTCTCGCAGTAGGTCTGGATGCGATGGGCACCCTAAATTTTTTCGATCAATGGCTCGCAAATCAACTCTCTAGCGGCAAAGTTTTTCCTCAAATTTTACCCGCCTGGGTGGTTTGGATCACCACTTGTAGCTTTGCTTTTGGTGTCTCCTATGCATTGCTTCACATCATGCTCATGTGGCAACGGTGGCTCGTCTGGATCACGGCGCTGGGCCTTGCGCTGGGCTGGGCACCTGTCCTTACTTTGGCAGATTATTTCCCACGAGTCGGGCCGCTAGTCGTCGTCACATTTTGGTCGGGCATCTGCGCGCTCGTCTATACTGCCCGGCATGAAAAGGTAATCACGCCACATCCAAGCAAGCCTACTCCATGAGATTGATCGACTTTCCAGAGCCTGTGAGAAATCTAGTGAGCGACCTAAAATCCCTCCCAGGCATCGGCCCACGCAGTGCTGAGCGGATCGCGATCTGGCTACTCCAAAGCCCCAAGGCAGATATTCCAAAGCTCGCGCACTCGCTCTCAGAGGCGCGTGAAAAAATCCGGCTATGCCCTACTTGTGGGTTTTTTGCCACTCCTGCGGGCTGTGATGTGTGCGGTGATTCTAGCCGGGACGAGACTCTCCTTTGCGTAGTAGAACAGGCCACCGATGTGCTGCCACTTGAGCGCTCAGGATCCTTTCGGGGACGCTATCATTGTCTAGGCGGGAAGCTTTCGCCGCTGGACCGAGTTTCTCCGGAGGATCTAAGAATTCCGTCTTTGCTCAGGCGCATCGATGAAAATTCAGGGGAAATCGAAGTCATCCTCGCACTGGGTTCAGACGTCGAAGGGGAAGCCACAGCAAACTACCTTGCCGAATTGCTCAGAGGGCGCAATTGCCGCCTTTCCCGCATCGCACAAGGCCTACCCGCAGGCGGCGGGCTCGAGCATGCAGATGGCCTCACCCTCCTCAGAGCTATGCATGGCAGGCGCAGCATTTCAGACTAGCGGCGGGGCTCTAGCCTCCACTTGGCGAGGGCTTGGCCCGCCGGGTTTCGAACACGGTTTGGCATAACTTTGCTGGGAGTGCTTGCTCTCAATGACTTGAACAGCTACGTGACGGCTTTGAAGAATGTGAGTTTACAAGACTCATGGGCGAGACACCTACGCTCCGAGAGAGAGCAGAGGACGTGTTTTTTGTGACTCGCCAGCAATAGGTGGGTCGGTCTAGCGTGGCGCAGATGATTTTAGGATTGATGGAACCTTCCAGCATGATTGAGCAAGGCGGCCCGCTGGTGTGGGTGCTGCTGGGCTTGGCGTTTATCGGTGGTGTTTGCATCGTGGAGCGCTTGTTTTTTTTCCACCGGGCACGCATCAACATCGGAGATTTGCTAGTGGGATTGGCGAATCACATTCGGCGGCGCTCGTTTGCAGAGGCTTTGCATGAGGCAGCCCGCGCACCTGGGCCAGTGGCACGGGTGGCCCATGCCGCGTTGCTGCGGTATTATTTAAAACGCGCAGATTTACGCGATGTGGTGCAAGAGGCAGGGCAACTCGAAGTGCCAAGGATTGAGAAAAACATCCGTGCCATCCTTGGTGCGGCGCTGCTTGCACCCTTGGTGGGGCTGCTCGGGACAATGATCGGCATGCTCGATACGGTGCAGAAAGCCAGCGAACATGGGGGCTTTTCCGATCCAGCAGAGCTCTCGCGCGGAGTCTTCGTAGCCTTGATCACCTCAGTACTGGGGCTGCTCGTAGCGGTGCCGTTGTATATGTTCTACCTCTACTTTCTGGGCCGGGCGAAGAGGCTAGTGCATCGCATTGAGCGAGCGGGCATCGAGATGGTGCACCTCATCGCAGATGCGCGTGAGGAGGAGGAATTTGCGCCCTTTCGCGGTGAGGTGACAGCGGGTAAAAAGCCAGTGCATGCGCCCAAGAAAGCAGATAAATGAAACTGCATCTGACGTTGCCTGAAAGACCGGGGCTGCTGCATGCGGTGCCCATCCTAAATTTGTTTGCGCTGTTAGTATTTTTCCTACTACTAGGTCCATCGTTGGTCCTGCAATCAGGGGTGGCCGTGGAGCTAGTGCCCTCTCGGTTCCAAATGCAGCGCTATGAAAACACACTTGTGATCACGCTAGGTGCGGGCGGATCCGCCCAGCAGATTTATTTAGGGCGGGATCCACTGACGTTCGCGGAGCTAGAGATGCGCTTGGAAAAACTGCGGAATGATGGCGCGAAGGCCAGAGCCATCGTGCTCTTGCAATCCGATGCAAACACCCCGGTAGGCACTGAGCGAGAGGTGGTGGAAATGGTGTTAGACAAAGGATTCCGGCTCGCCATCGTTGGGAAAAACGCAGGCGAAACGAAGGCCCTCACGCCCAGCCCGGAATCATAAACGATGGAAAGCGCTACGCCTAAACTCCAGAAACCGCTAGGCACTCCAGAATGGATGTTCCCGTGGCGGAGGAGCGAAAGCGCGTTTTTCAGTACGCTTTTTGCGGCCATCCTTGGCGCAGGTTTATTTGCCATCGCCTACGCCAGCGTGAATGTGAAGCTATCCGTGCCAAGGTCGCAGGTGCAGCGTAAAGCCTCGCTCGTTTTCCTCACCAACAGCAGCGAGGGCCGCGCATTGGCACTCAAGGCGCAGGAGGGAGGACCATTTCCATCGCGTTTCCGGCCTGCACAATGGGAAGGAATGGCTGCGCTGGAAGCCACGATGATGGCGGCTACACGTTTGCCCAAAGAAACATATCTAACGCATTTAAAATCGCTTCCCGATTCTCCTTTTACGGATTGGATTCCGTTGCGTGAAGAGCCTGAAATGGTTTTCCCAAGATCTGCGGCAACGATCAAGAAGCCGGAAAACACCCAGCGAGTGAGGCTTACTCCACAACTTTTCCCACTATCGGGGATCAGCAGTGAGGATTTACCGCAGGTGCTACCAGAATATCTCGGGCGGGTAGAAGGCGCTTCAAACTCGTGGCGCTTCCTGCTCGAAATTGATGAAAATGGCAATGTTGGCGAGTGCATCTCGTTAGAAAAAGGCGGAGACGCAGGAGCGCTGGACCTGCAAAAATGGTTGCAGAGTATGCGCTTTCCTATGGTAGCGCCTAGAACTGCCCGCTGGATCTCAATCGGCATTGGATTCACCAATCAAGCGGACAATGGACCTGAAAATTGAGCAACTGGCGCTGGGCGTCCTGTTCGGGGCCATCGGGCTGGTGATTTTTTTCACCTTGGTATCACGGTGGCTGCATCTGCGGGCAGAACGCAGGTCGCTCGCCAGCCGCGTGATTTGCCACCTATGCCTCCATGCCTTTGAAGATACCGTCCACGCGGAAATAGTAGCTTGTCCGACATGCGGCGCGCTCAACGAAAAAGGCCGCAGCCGCAAGCTGGGCTAATGAATGCCGCCTACTCCTTCGGGATTGCATTTTCATCAGACAACATCTACCCACGCCGCCAGCATATTAAGTATCGATGATTACACAACGCTTCACACTCCATGCACTCGCTGCCTTGACGACACTTCTCCTCGTCAATTGTGCAAATCAAAAGCCCGTAGCGGGCGCTGCCACAACCAAAGAGAAATTTGTAAATCCCTACCCGGCGGGAACCTATGATAATTTCAAAGCAGAACCCACCTACCCAAAAACTTTCAGCGTTTGGAAAAACGAGGAACTGCTCTCAAGGACAGATGCCTCAAATTCCTCGCTCAAAGTGAATCTCGGTATCCAGCGTGCGTTCCTGATGAATGGTGATGAAATCGTAATGGACTACCCGATTTGCTCGGGCACAAAGAGCCGTCCCACCCCTAGCGGGACGTTTTATATCCTCGAAAAAATCGTTGATAAAAAATCAAACCGCTACGGCAAATTTCTAGATGCTGCAGGTGATGTAGTCGATAGAGATGCAGACGCCGTCACGGGGACACCGCCTGAGGGCGGTCGCTTTGAAGGCGCACCGATGCGCTACTGGATGCGCCTCACCAATGATGGCGTGGGCCACCACATCGGGCCTGTCCGCCGTTTCCCTGCGTCCCACGCCTGCGTGCGCGGGCCGAGTGCGACGATCCCTGTGGTTTACTCCAAGGTAAAAGTCGGAACTCGCGTGATCATTGAGTAGCGCTGCTGGCCAGTTTTCTCACAATAAGGCCCGAGCAACTGTGTGCCCATGCTCATTTTGTTTAAAATATCTTGGGTTCAGCGCTCACTCATCTTCTTTGATGAACTTATCGTGGCCTTCTTTTTTCTGGCCTTTGAGACCCTCTACGATCGTCGCTACATCTTCCATCTTGCCATTGATGAACGCCTCCTCCACCTCGCAAAGTGAGGTGAATAGCTTGGCCATCATTTTCCGATATCCGAGCGCGGCTTTCACCTTCTCGGGGCCATCTGGCATCTCCTTCACCAAGTCTGGAGTCTCGAGTGCGGCTTTGATCGCTGCCACTTGCGCTTCTCTGGCCATCGCCGCCCCTTTCACCGGATCTGTCTCGCGGCGGAAGGCTTTGTAAGCATCATTCATGGCCTCCATCTGCTTGCCTAGCTGGGTTTCTTCCTCAGCACGCACCACGGGGATTGCGCCAAATAGGCAGCCCACCAAAAGAATCGTCGGTATTTTCATGTGCGAGAATTACGCCTAATTTTCCCTGCTCTTTCAAAGTTAAATCGCGAGATTTGAGTTTATTTTTCGGTATTTCACCTGATGTTGGCTGTCGTTGAAATTGTTAACCACCATCTGCCGCAAGGGCATGCGACCACTCGCCGCAGTGGCATGCGCGTTGCTGTTTGTGTGGTTTTTGCTGCCCTTCTGCATCCCGCTACCTACTGGCTTGTTAGAGAATCCTGCTGCTTCGCCGGTGTATTTGGATCGCTACGGCAAGCCGCTTGCTCACTTCCCACTGCTGGACTCCACTCGCGCTAGCGCATTTTCACTGAGTGAGGTGCCTGCGGACCTCATCGCTTGCACACTCGCCGCAGAGGATAAACGTTTTTGGAAACACGGCGGCGTGGATTTCCTCGCTTTGGGCCGAGCTGCGCGAGACTCAGTCAGCCAAAAGCGCATCACTTCCGGTGCCTCCACCATCAGCCAGCAATTGATTAAAATTGCCTCACAGCCCCGACCACGGTCTCTGCTGATAAAACTCCATGAGGCGCTCGCCGCCCGCCACCTAGAAATGACGTGGAGCAAATCGCAAATCCTCACTGCCTACGTAAATCGGCTCGATTACGGCAATCTAAACTTCGGCAGTGCTGAGGCCGCGCGCTTTTATTTTCAAAAGCCGCTGACTGACCTTTCTCTCGCCGAGTGCGCTTTGCTTGCTGGGCTACCCCAAGCCCCATCGCGGCTCAATCCGCTGCGCCATCCCCAGCGTGCCATCACCCGGCGCGATACCGTTCTACGGCGGCTCGCTTCCTTCCACGCTGCGGATCTCGGGCGCATCGCCACCGCCCGAAGTGAAGTTCCCAGCTTCCGACCGCTGCAGAGCCAACGCCCCGCACCATGGCTCGGCACACCCTTGTTCGGCATAAATCCTGCGAAAAATGGCAAGATTCCCACCACCCTCGATCTGGATTTACAAAATGATCTGCAAGCGATTGCCCATGAGGAAACGGAAAAACTCAAACACGCAAATTTACGCCACGCCGCCATTACCATCATCCACAATCCCACGGGAGAGATTCTTGCGCTCATCTCCTCAGCCGCATGGGACGATGCGCGCGGCGGACAAATCAATGGCGCTCTCACTCCCCGTTCGCCCGGCTCCGCGCTGAAGCCCTTCACCTACCTGCTTGCCCTTTCACGGAATCACCGCCTCCCCTCGTCCATCCTCGCAGACATCCCCACCCCATTTCGCACCCCACAAGGGCTGGACCTTCCGGAAAATTACGATCGCACCTACCGCGGCCCCGTTTCCCTCCGCACCGCACTCGCCTGCTCGCTCAACGTGCCAGCCCTGCGCGAACTCAATGCCCTCGGTGGCCCCGCTCCCCTGCACGATTTACTTGGGAACCTCGGCCTCACGACACTGGGAAATGATCCGTCGCGCGATGGCCTGGGCCTAACCCTCGGAAACGCACCTGTTAAACTCCTAGAACTCACTCAGGCCTACGCCACCCTCGCCCGCAGCGGAGCTTCCCTCCCACCTGTGCTCTTCCCAAGCGCTTTGCCACTGCCCGCGCCCATCACTTTGTTCGCAGCGGCAGATGCCTATCAAATCGCCGATATCCTCTCAGACACTGCCGCTCGCGCGCCATCGTTTCCACCCGGCGGCCCTCTCAATCTTCCATTCCGCTGCGCCGTCAAGACTGGCACATCCTCGGATTTCAGGGACAATTGGTGCCTCGGTTTCACGCCGGAATTCACCGTAGGCGTGTGGGCTGGAAACTTTGAGAATCAGCCGATGAAGGGGGTCTCTGGCACCGCTGGCGCCGGCCCCATTTTCCATCGCACGATGCTACGCCTTCATCGCTCGCAAAAACCCACCTGGTTCACCCGCCCCAACGATCTTGCGGAAATTTCGGTGGATTCCCGCAACGGAAAATCCCCCCTTCCAACTCTGCCCCCCCGCTACCTCCAGCATGATCTTGCACCCATCAAGCGCCCTCCACCCGTGGCCACTGCTGCCGATTACGACATCTCCGGCAAAGCACTTTTAGACCACTCCTTCGCCGAGTGGTTCCACAGCCGCCACAATCTCCGCCGCCATGACTTCGCGCTCAATGTTCGCTCAACTCCGCACGAGCCGCTCCGTATCATCAGCCCCGCCCGAGATGCCACCCTTCTGCTAGATCCCGAGATTCCCTCTGGCTCAGATCAGCTCCGCCCCGTAACCAATATCCCCGGTCTTGGAATTTGGAAATCCACCACTCTGCATATTGAGCTAGGCACTCCAGAACCGATCATCCACCTGATCCCCGGCACCCACCTCGTCACGGTCACCGATCCTCGGACCCAAGCAACACAAACACTCACCCTCCATGTGAAGTCACTGTAATTGGAAAAATCTCTCCACTTTCCAGCGAATAATGATTTGCGATTTCGCACAATTTAACCCAACTTCCCCCCATGAATTCTGAAATATTCTCCCAGCTCGCCTTCATACCTCAAGGGTTCTCGATGACCTACATCGTCATCATCGTCGTCTCTATGCTCGCCAGCTTCATTATCAGCAGCACCCTCAAGCGCCGCTTTAATGAGTATTCGCAAATCCCCATCCGCATGACTGGCGCTCAAGTGGCCGAAGCCATGCTTAGCCAAAATGGTATCCACGATGTGAAAGTCATAAGCACACCTGGCCAACTCACTGATCACTATGATCCCACGAACAAGACCGTGAACCTCAGCGAGTCCGTCTATGGAATGAACTCCGTGGCCGCAGCCGCCGTTGCCGCTCACGAGTGCGGCCACGCCATCCAGCATCAACAAGCTTACAAGTGGCTGGCCTTCCGCTCGAAAATGGTTCCTGCAGTGCAATTTTCCAGCAAGATGCTCAACTACGTCATGATCGCCAGTTTACTTGGTGTCAGCCTATCAGGTAGCATGACTTTGCTTTGGGTCTGGATCGCACTGTTCGCCGTCACCACGCTGTTTTCTTTCGTTACTTTGCCCGTGGAGTTCGATGCGAGCAAACGTGCACTCGTCTGGATGGAAAGCAGCGGCATCGCATCGAGCATTGAGCATGACCGCGCGAAAAACGCCCTCTTCTGGGCCGCCATGACCTACGTCGCAGCTGCCATCGGATCGCTTGCCCAGCTTCTCTACTTCCTGATGATGGCGTTGGGTGGGCGCAGAGAATAAGTGATTTTGGCTGATGTGCTGAACGTGGTTGCTGCGTCTCGCAGCAAAGCCACCCTCATTGAAAGCTTGGCCCAACGTTGCTCGGTGCCATCTTTGGCAGGGGCGCATGTTTTCCCCATGAAGTTTACGGCATCCCTTTCACGCTTTTGGGCTAATCCTCCCCTAATCTAGCCACCCCGCGCGTTTTCCTCGAATCCCGCCTTGCCATCTTCACGAAAACCCTGCATAGCCCCGCCCCCTTCTCGCAAAGGGAACTCACACATCCCATTTCCCATGTCTCTGAAAATTCGCAATCTCGCCATCATCGCCCACGTTGATCATGGGAAAACCACCCTTGTTGACCAACTCCTGCAAGCGGGTGGCACCTACCGTGAAAACCAAGCCACCACCGAGCGCGCCATGGACTCCATGGACCTCGAGCGCGAGAAAGGCATTACGATCAAAGCGAAAAATACTGCCATTCTCTGGGAAGGCTACACCATCAATATCGTCGATACGCCAGGGCACGCAGACTTCGGTGCCGAAGTCGAGCGCGTGATGAAAATGGTTGATGGCGTGCTCCTCGTGGTGGATGCCTCCGGTGGCCCACAAGCGCAGACGCGCTTTGTCCTCCGCAAGGCCATGCAAGAGGGCCTCAAGCCCATCGTCGTCATCAATAAAATTGATCGCCCGCTTGCCACCCCGCTCAAGGTGCATGATCAAGTGCTCGAACTTTTCCTTGATCTGGATGCGGACGATGAGCAATTCAACGCCCCCTTTGTCTATGGCTCCGCTCGCGACGGCTATTTTATGGACCATCCCGATGACGAGCGGAAAGATTGCATTCCTCTTCTGAAAAAAATCATCGAGTTCATCCCCGAGCCTGCTGCCGATCCCGAGGCACCCTTCCTGATGCTCGTCTCGAACATCGAGTGGGACGAATACGTAGGCCGCGTGGCTGTGGGGAAAATCCTCGGTGGCAGCGTAAAAAAGGGCGATACCATTTTCCTCCTCCGCCAAGACGGCACCAAGGTCCAGTCCAAGGTGATGAAAACTTTCACCTACTCCGGCCTCGCCACGGCAGACTCCGATGGTTGCGGCGCAGGCGGCATCGTCGGTATTGCAGCCGGGATTGAGAATATCGATATCGGCGAAACCATTGCTGGCAGCTCCGATCAAGAGCCGCTCCCTTTCGTCGCCATCGATCCTCCGACCGTCTCCATGCAGTTTTCCATCAATGATGGCCCACTTGCTGGTAAAGAAGGTAAGCACGTGACCTCCCGCGCCATCCGCGAGCGGCTTATGCGTGAGTTGAAAACCAATATTTCCATCACCGTTGAGGATACGGATATGTCCGGCGTCTTCAACGTTTCCGCCCGTGGCGCCATGCAAATCGCCGTGCTCGTCGAGCAAATGCGCCGCGAAGGCTTCGAGGTGCTGGTTTCCCGCCCTGTCGTTATTTATCGCCGTGATGACAATGGGAAATTGCTCGAGCCATTTGAAACACTCTACGTCGAAGCACCGGGCGACTACACCCAAGGCATTCTAAAAATCCTCATGAATCGCAAGGGGCTGATGGAGCATATGGATACTGAGGCCAGTGGCCGCGTCTTCATCCAAGCCACTATCCCCACCCGCGGCCTGATCGGATTCGAGACTGAGCTGGTCAATCTCACCTCCGGCCACGGCATCATGTCCCACCTCTTTAAGGAATACGCGCTGCATGCTGGAGAAATCCAAAACCGCACCACCGGCACCTTGGTTTCCATGGATTCTGGCACCGCCACGCCATTCTCGCTCCAGACCCTCGAAGAGCGCGGGATTCTTTTCGTAGCCCCTGGAGATGCCGTTTACGGTGGCATGCTCGTGGGAGAAAACCCCCGCGTTGGCGATCTTCCGGTGAACCCCGTAAAGGAAAAGCACCTCGATAACATGCGCTCTTCCGGTAAGGATAAAACCTCCAAGCTCACGCCAGCCCTGCGTTTCTCTCTAGAGCGCGCCATCGAATACATTGATGCCGATGAGCTCGTGGAAGCCACCCCACTCAACATCCGCCTTCGCAAACGCATCCTTGATGCCAACGTCCGCAAGCGCTCCCAAAAAGGCACCGAAGACCGCGCCATCCGCTAAAACAAAGCGAAATAATCACCACTTCATCCAAAGCCTCCTCGCCGGGAGAGAAAGTATTTTACAAAGATTTAACCCTTGTGGTCAGCTAGGGTTGATTGAATTTGCACCATTTGACAAGGTGATTGACGGTCGGGATGGGGTGAAGATGCTGGCAGCAAGATGATTGCAAGATTGAGGGGCAAGGTGTTGGAGGCGTATCCGAATCGGCTGGTGGTGGATGTGCAGGGTGTGGGGTATGAAGTGATCGTGCCGCTTTCCACGTTTGATCGGCTGCATGCGGTGGAGGGGCTGGAGGTGGATTTGCGCACGCATTTGCACATCCGGGAAACGGCGCACACGCTCTATGGCTTTGCGACTGAGGAGGAGCGTGATGTGTTTTTGATGCTGATTGATCGCGTGAGTGGGATCGGCCCGGCGATCGCTATGGCGGTGCTCAGCGGGCTGCCTGTTTCACGTTTTAAGACTGCGGTAGTGGCGGGGGATGTCGTGGAGTTATCGCGCATCAAGGGGCTGGGAAAGAAGACGGCAGAACGCATCGTGCTGGAGCTAAAAGATAAAGTGGGAGTGACGGATACTTGGCAAGACGCGGCAGCAGGACAAGTGAGTGCCTCTGCGGCGGATGCGGAATTGGCACTCATCGCGCTGGGCTATAAGCAGGTGGATGCGCGGAAAGCGGTGAGAAAAGTTTTAGATGCAGATGCCGCTGCGCCTACGGAGGCCTTGGTGCGCGGGGCATTGCGCACGCTGCAAGGGTAGCCACAGGCAAGTGCATCAGGCAGAAATCCGCTCTTGGCGGGGCGGCGGAAAAATGTGTGGATTAGCGGCATGAAATTAGGTCTTCCCACTTACTTGCTAGCTTCACTGATGGCGGCGCCCTTAGCGCGGGGTGATGAATTTACAGATCTTAAAAACCAAGCGGAGGTGGGCGATGGAGTGGCTCAACTCGAACTTGCCAAGCGCTATGAGCAGGGAAAAGGCGTGGCAAGTAGTGTGGAGCAGGCCATCGCTTGGTTTAAAAAAGCAGCCGAGCAGGGAAATGTAGATGCCCAAATGTCCCTCGGAAGAATTTACCTCCGTGGAATGCAAGTGCCTAAAAACAGCAGCGAAGCGGCGAAGTGGTTCTTAATGGCGGCCGAATCGGGAAATCCGCTCGCGCAATGCCAAGCCAGCCGCCTCCACATGATGGGGGCTGGCGTAGCGAAGGACGATGTGGAAGCCTACAAATGGGCAGATTTGGCAGCCGCGCAGGGAGATACAGTGGCGAAAAAAATCTTGATGGTTTTGAGTGCTAGGATGGGCAAAGAGCAAGTGACCCAAGGCCGAGAGCTGAGCCGTTTACACAAAGAACTGGGAAGCCCCGAAGACATCGAGCTGCCCGCGCCACCACTTGAGGCGCTGGACCCGGCGGGATTGGAGCCAGATGCAGGCGTGCTAGATTCGAAGCCAGAGCCGACGGTGAATGAAGTCCCGGGTGGTTGAGAGGAACAAACTTTGGGAATTGTCCGCACCTCAAATTCTCTTTGCCGCGGTGGGCAGGATTCAGGGGACAACTTTGAGATTTGAGAAGTTTGTGTTAAGCAACGTCTTGTCGTTTCCACTGTTGGTGAGAATGCCGATGTAGCAATTTTCCGGAAGCTCAATGTTGATTCGAGAGACAAGTGACCATTGAATGCCATCGGTGCTTTTCGAGGCACTGATCGAGTTACCAACGCGGCTGAGGCGAAGCCAGCTTTTGGCAGGATCAGCGTTGTTGCTCGTTCTAAAGGAGGTAGTTCCACCTGCGGCAGAGCGTTGATACCAACGATAGTTTCCATCTCCAGTGATGCCTAAGAAGAGGCTGCGGGCATTCGAAGCGAGAGATTCACGGATGGTCACGCCCACGCGCTGAGTGTTCGTGCGCGACTCATACTTTGCGAGCCGGGTAGTGATTTCACCGTCGCCAGTGAGAGTTTGCCAGCAGAAGTTTCCGGTATCTCGATTGCTGAAAAATGAACCGGAACCCGTGAAGGTGAATGTGCCATCGGCGAATGAGGCGGAGCCTACGAGATTCGATGTTCCGAGGTGATCGATGCTCCATGGCAGCGGGATCCCAGCCTCAGCCACTTGGATTTGCAAGGTGGTGACTCCGGCTGCTCCGACTTGATCGGCCACACGGACTGAGAACGAATTAAGACCAGCGCTATCGTCTGAAGGGCTACCGGCGAGGGTTCCATTCGAAGAGACGCTGAGCCAAGCAGGACCAGATATTTTAGAAAACGTGAGAGTGTCTGATTTATCAGAATCTTGGGCGAGCGCGGCGAGAGTTTGGCCGAGATAGGGCATCTTGATTTCCGCGCTGGCTAGAACCACGGGATTGCTCAGGAAAACTGGAGCTGAATTAGTTTTGGCAACAGTGATGGTGAGCGAGGCAGTGGAAATGCCACCTTTGGAGTCGCTCACAGCCACGATAAACTGGTTGACCCCCACGTTTGCGGCGGCGGGTGTTCCGTTCATCGTGCCCGAGGCGGAAACTGTGAGCCAAGCGGGACCTGAGATTTTGCTGAAGGTGAGCAAATCGCCCGCATCAGGATCGGACGCAGAGAGGGTGGCGGAAAATGCTTTGCTTTCCGTGGTGGAGCCGACGATGGGACTGACCGAAAAACGAGGCGCGTTGTTATTAGGCTTAACTGGTCCCGGGGTGACAGTGATGTTGATCGTTGCAATTGAAGAATTTAAAATGCCGTCACTTGCGCGGAACGTGAAACTGGTGCTGCCGTCGAAGTCAGCCGCCGGGGTGAAGATGAGATTTGGCGGGGTGCCAGTGAGGGTGCCATTTGCTGGATTGACGATGACGGTAAAGATCAGCGGGTTCGCTTCCTTGTCGCTGCCCGTCAGGACGATGGGTAGAGCGATGTTTTCTTGAGTGGATACTGATCTGGCTAGAGCCGTAGGTGCATCATTTACAGGAGTCACCGTTATCGAAATCGTGGCAGGTGCAGAGATTGCAATCCCATCGTTGGCACGGAATGTGAAACTAGTGCTGCCGTGAAAGTCGGCTGCTGGAGTGAAGGTGAGATTCGGTAGCGCACCCGTGAGAGTGCCATTTGCAGGAGCAGTGACGATGGCGAAGGTGAGTGCGTTTCCTTCCTTATCAGTCCCGGCTAACACAATGGGAACGGCCGTGTCTTCCGGTGTTGTGATTAATCTCGCGAGTGCAATCGGCGCATCGTTCACGGGAGTCACCGTGATCGAAACAATGGCAGGCGCGGAATCCAAGGCACCGTCATTCGTGCGGAATGTGAAACTGGTGCTGCCATCGAAGTCGGCTCTCGGGGTGAAGATGAGATTTGGCGGGGTGCCAGTGAGCGTGCCGTTTGCCGGACCGGCGATGACGGTGAAGATCAGTGAAGTTGCTTCTTTATCGCTGCCTGAAAGAACGATGGGCAGGGCGATGTTTTCTCGGGTGGATACTGACTTCGCAAGGGCAGTGGGTGCATCATTTACCGGATTCACCGTGATGGAGATCGTGGCAGGTGCAGAGTTTGCGATCCCATCGTTGGCGCGGAATGTGAGAATAGTGCTGCCGTGAAAGTCTGCTGCCGGAGTGAAGATGAGATTCGGTGGCGCGCCCGTGAGCGAGCCATTTGCAGGAGCAGTAACGATGGCGAAAGTGAGTGCATTTCCTTCCTTATCAGTCCCGGTCAAGACGATGGGAAAGGCTGTGTCTTCTGCCGTGGAAACCGATCTCGCCAGCGCAATCGGCGCATCGTTCACGGGAGTCACCGTGATCGAGACAGTGGCAGGTGCGGAATCCAAGGCACCATCATTCGTGCGGAATGTGAAACTGGTACTACCATCAAAGTCGGCCCTTGGGGTGAAAATTAGATTCGGCGGCGTGCCCGTGAGCGTGCCGTTAGCTGGTGGTGAAATAATCGTAAAATTTAAGCCATCTCCTTCTAAATCACTTCCACCAAGGACAATAGGCAGAGCTGTCTCCTCTGGTGTCGTCAGACTTTGGGCAACGGCAGTGGGCGCTAGATTGGATTGGTCTTTTGGGAGTGAAAGCACGGCCAGCTCCGCGATCGCAGCATATTCATAGCCATTTGCCTCCGTCAGAGCTCTTAAACGAATGTAGCGGCCAGATTTTGTAGCAAACGAAACTTGTTTCAGCGATTGCGTGTTTTCAAATGTGCCACTGGCTACCGAGTTACCCCAATTAGTCCCGTCAAGACTGACAAAAAATTCATACTGCCCGATATTCCCATTGAGATAGCTGTCCTGGCGCGGGAGGTAGGTAAACCCATTGATTCTCTCTACACCACCGAGATCGAGCTGGATTTCATGGGGTGGCCGGACGGGGCCATCTTTCCAGTTGGTATGCCAAAATGTGTTTGGATTTCCATCAAATGCATTCGAAGCCGGATAATTCGTCGCCTCTTCGCTATTCACGTAGCGGAGCGTTGTTTTTGCCATTGGATTTGGCGGTGGAGGAGTGACGGGAATCGTGTGGGAAATAATGGACGAATCGCCACTGTTTAAACCTGACCGATTGTAGGCGCTGATTGCAAAAAAGTAAGGAACTCCCTCGTCGAGATCTGCCACTACAACCGAATTTTTCCCGCCAACGTCGATAATACGGTTCAAACTAGTAGCAGATTTTCCATATTTCAGGACGTAGCCTGCGACATCTGCTTCTGCATTGGCGTTCCATGCCAATGTCGCCGGAGCCGCACCCGCCAGCGGAACCATAACTGCCATGAACCCAACGACTGATAACCAGCGCTGAAACTGTCCAAGACGGGCGTAAGGATTCGCAAAAACCGCTCGGAGAGTAGAATTTGTATTGGCGAAGCTTCTTGCACACAGAGCTCTGCCGTGCTTGGTCGCAAGGACCAACTGGTTGATTTTCATGGCTGGTTGTAAGGGTCGGGATGATTTCAATCCTCCATTCCGCCATGGTATCTCAGAAGTGGGACTCTTCTCAGTAGCGGACGATTCAGCCAGGTCAGGGTTGCTGTCATCCAGACGAATTCGATTTCATCGTGTGACAATGTGCCCGTAGCTTTCCAAACCGCCTGAAGAGTGAAGGGACTCACTCATCAGGAATGATGGTAATTTGACAAGGATCGCACCGTTGAGCGCTAGCCTTGCCGGGCAGATAATCATCAAGATCTTATGATCATGCTGATTACTTGCCTTTCGCAGAACATAAAAAATTAAGAACAATTAACAAGTCTTTTTTTATTATTTTTGAACGTTTTGAAAAACCTCATTTTTCAAAGCCTATCCCCACTCAATCACACACCTATCAAACGTAGCTACGTCATGACCAAGCAGATCGGAAAATAGAGGAACATCGTCCTATTTGCAGCAAGTTGCGGATGGAATCGGAAGCGCTTGTCTCGGCAGATTGAAATTGACACCTCTGGTCTAGTTAGCTGAAGTTTTTAAAAACTATGGCTATTTCACGAGCGCTGCATATTGGATTTCGCCTCAAACAGACCTGGGCGATGACCGCATTTTCTCTGATTTTCATCTGGTGCGGTGTGGATGCCCAAGATTTTAGCGTCCGCGTAACTAACACGGATCCGCTAGGGTTGAGGAATGTGGTCACCGCTGAGGATGATCTGGAATTGGGTTTTACCAACGGAATTAAAGGTCAATTCCTCTATGGAATCGGAGTTAATGTCGGCTACGACTCCAATTTATTTCTCAGAGAGGATAACCCAGAAAACGAGATGACAACCTCGATTGCCCCTTGGATCACGTATGCCTCAGATCCCGAAGGAGGCGCTACATTCTCGATGGTGGCAAACTATGCTCCAGTCGCGCGCCTACTTTTGAACAACTCAGATCTCAATGGCATTGATCAAAGCGGTGATGTGCGGGCAACTCTCAAAGGCGCCAAGACTCAAATTACAACATTTGTCCGCTACGCAGAGTTGTCAGGCACGGACCGCCTGACCTCTGAGTTCATCACCGGTTCCCAGATCAACACGGGCATTCAAGCCACCTATCAAATCGCACCGCGCACCTCCTTGCAGGGAGACCTCTCCCATATTAAATCCGACTACGGAGACAGCGAGGGCATCGGCTCTGATGTATATGCGGTTACTTTTGGAGGGCTCTGGGCAGCGACTGAACGGCTCAGTGTCGGACCAGTTCTTTCATACAGTCATCTTCAGTCGGATAATATCGGAAGTGCAGATGCCTGGACGCTCGCGATGAGAGCACAATACCTCGCAGGCCAAAGAATCCGAATTTCCGCTTCTTTCGGGCTGGAGCATGCCAAGTATTCAGATAGCGCTGAATCGAATTCAACATTGCAGGCACGAGGAGATTTGCAGGCAAGCTATGCGATTGATGAACGCTGGTCTTGGTTCAACAATCTTTCCTACGTCACGGTCCCCTCGCCCACAGAGCAAGGCTACGTCGTTAATAATTTAGCCCTCACAAGCACACTGTCCCGCTCACTTCTCCGAGGATCGTGCGGGTTTGGGACCGATCTTAACATATCCAGCTCAGAACCCGTGGATTCTTCGAATGTCGATATCGAGAATGAGAATACCATCGGACTTTTCGTTTTCTATAACCGCACGTTAATCTCGGATCGCGTGTTTTTAAACACTCGCACAGGTTATTCCATGAATCACGGCCAACAAGATTGGTCTAGATTTACTATTTCTGCTGATGTGTCTA